>JAENZU010000683.1 GCA_016841125.1 Melioribacter sp.
GTTAATTCTATTCATTAACTCGGTCGCTTTATCTCCGTTCAATACGGCTTTATTGTAACATAAATTGCAGATCACTCTTCCGTCGGAATATTTAGTTCCGCCTTTTGTAAGTTTTTCGGAAATAAATCTTGCGCAGTAATCGCACTGAGGCTGAACCCCTGAATGTTCCGAATGATAGTAGTTGCCCCAATAATCGGCAATATAGCTGCCGTTGATCACATTTCCGCAGTCCGCGCATCTTTTAGCTACATGTTCGTCGTAACATTTTTGATGATACGGTTTTCCATCCAAAACAAAATATTTACCAGTTATAGGTTCTGAACAATAATTACAAACCTGCCCGAAATTTTTCTTGTAACACTTTGTGTGATAGAATTTATTTCCCTTAACGAAATATTCCTCAGTGATCGGTTTACCGCAGTCCGCGCACAAAAAATGCTCTTTGTGAAAAGACTTGTCTTCCGCCGAAATATAATTATTCCCGATTATCGGCTTACCGCAATAATCGCAGATCACATTTTGAGCGCCGGTTCTTAACATTCCGGCAAATAGAAAAAGGAGTATCAATAAGTTTCGATTCATAAAACAATTTTGTTCCGTTTTAACCTAAGTGATAATATAAAAGTAAATTGAAACTTTGAGGAAATATATCTATTTTTTAGTAGATATTACAATCTTAAAAGGGGATTAAATAGTGGGTCTTTTAATTTCATTTCAAAATTTCAACAAATACGGATTTTTATTATTCAAAGCCGCAACTTTAATATCCCTATATTTTATTTTATCATTTAGCAATAACCTTAATTGCGCTGTACGCTACGTAAGCAAAACCGGCAGCAGCACCGAACCCTACACCAGCTGGGCAACTGCCGCAGACAGCATACAGAAGTGTATTGATATTTCTGCATTTGGCGACACCATTTATGCAGCAAATGGCAGGTACAAAGAAATGATAATTGCTAAAGATGGCTTAACTTTTATCGGCGGGAGTATGGATAGCTGTATAATTGACTCTAAAGGATTCACTAGTATTACTTTTGTTGAAACTGTGACTTTGGCGGATAGTTGTGTTTTTAAGAACTTTAAAATAGAAACTTCACAATATCAAGGAATCTATACCGGTGCATGTATTTCTACTAGATCTTCTTTGGGCAGACGGTATGTTATTATAGAAAATAACAGGCTGACCGACGCTGCTTACGGGGTTAATATGGCAAATGGAGTAGGTGTTGTTAAAAATAACATTATTCATGCGGAATCAAGTGGTGTAAAGGTAGAAACAGTCATTGACAATATAATTGTAGAAATAAAGAATAATTTAATTTATTCAAACTCTATTTGTATACAAACATTTTTTGGCTCATACTCAAAAATAATCGGTAATATTTTAATTGCCACAGGTGGTTCTGGTTTCGCCGGCGGTGTAGCAGATTCTGTTTACCTTGCTAATAATATTATTCTAACTGCAACTTCAACAGTTGCATATGGAATAAACCCATCTCATTTAACTCACACTATAGTAAATAATTTGGTGATGGGTCGCTTCTTTAAAGGGATTGGAGACTGCACAAATTACCATATTGTTAAAAACAATTTTGTAACATACGCTCGAAACGGTATTGAAAGATGGGAGTATTATAATCCTGTAATTAAATATAATAACTGCTGGGGTAACCAAATTAACTATCTTAATACTAATCCGGACTCAACGAACATATCCGCCGATCCTATGTTTGTAAACAGAGACAGTATGGATTTCCATTTACAGATGTTCTCACCGATGATAGATGCCGGTGATCC
>JAENZU010000684.1 GCA_016841125.1 Melioribacter sp.
ATGCGACCGATACCATTCAGCAAATTACTGCAATGGTTTAAATCAGAATACCAAAGGGATGGTTCAATTTTCGGAATAAGAAAAGAAAATTTTTACTTTTCAAACGGAGAAATTTCCAAAATATTTTTCGGTAATAAATGTGAGAACCCAATCGGTCCCGCGGCAGGTCCGCACACTCAAATGACACAAAATATCGCAGCATCTTTTCTCTGCGGGGCAAGATTTATTGAATTAAAAACGGTTCAGATAATCGATCAGCTTGAAATTGAAAAGCCATGTATTCATGTAAAAAACGAAGGTTACAATATCGAGTGGTCGCAGGAATTACTGCTTGATCAATCATTTGATGAATATTTAAAAGCGTGGATTTTACTTCATTTATTTAACCGGCTGATATTCAAAAAATCAATCCCCGGAAATTTTATTTTTAACATGAGCGTTGGTTACGATCTTGCGGGAATTAAATCCGATGGTATGCAGAAATTTATCGACAATATGATGAATGCGCAGGGAACAGAACAGTTTGATATTTATAAAAATCAAATTCATAATTTTTTGAATGAATTAAAACCGGGTGAATTTGATCTTTCGCAGGATGAGTTAAATTTAATTATTAATGAACTAGACTCGATCCCCTCGCAAATTTCTAATTCTGTAACACTCTCAACTATGCACGGCTGCCCTCCCGATGAAATTGAAAAAATTGCAAAATATTTAATTGGGGAAAAAAGATTAAACACTTACATAAAACTAAACCCAACTTTACTCGGATTTGAAACTACAAAAAAGATCATTTCAGATAACGGTTATAATCATATTAAAATTAGTGAGGATAGTTTCACTAGCGATTTACAATTTACCGATGCGGTTGGAATTATTACCAGACTGAAAGATTATGCCGAACACCACAAATTAGAATTCGGCATAAAACTTTCCAATACTTTACCGGTAGTGAGCGACGGTAAAAATCTGAGTGGAAATGAAATGTATCTTTCGGGTAAAATTCTTTTTCCAATAACCATTAATCTGGCAGCAAAACTTATAAAAGAAATTGGGAACAATATCCCGGTATCATTTTCGGGCGGAGCAGACGCGGGAAATATTGATAAATTAATTTCATGCGGAATAATGCCGGTGACACTGGTAACCGATCTATTAAAACCGGGCGGTTATTCAAGATTAAAGCAGCTAAGCGAAATTGTCAGTCAAGTTGAAATACCTGAAAATATTGATCAAACTAAACTGGGAGAATTAGCAATAAATGTATTAAAATCAAAAGAATATAAATTTGATGAGATTGTTGAAAAAGGTGTAATAGTTGAAAAACCGCTGGAATTGTTTGATTGTTTTATTGCACCCTGCAAAACAGCTTGCCCGATAGAACAGGACATTCCGAAATATTTAAGATTAGTGGAGATTGGAAAATATGACGAAGCGTTGAAAATTATAATGGATAAAAACCCGCTTCCAAATATTACCGGTTATATTTGTGATCACCAATGTCAATTCAATTGCAGCAGAATTGAATATGATTACACGGTAGAAATTAGAGAATTCAAGAAAATAGCGGCGGAGCACAGCTCACATAAATCGGTGAAAAGTAATTCGAATATTAAAAATGATATAAAAGTTGCTGTAATTGGTGCAGGACCTTCGGGTTTGGCATTTGCACATTTTCTTGCGAGAGAAGGATTTCAAATAGATTTGTATGAGAAAGAAAAATCTGCCGGAGGTGTTGTACAAAACTTAATTCCGCAATTTAGAATCCCAGCCCAAGTTGTAGAAAGAGATATTGAT
>JAENZU010000685.1 GCA_016841125.1 Melioribacter sp.
AGGCTGAGAAGATATTCCCTTAAAATTGGGAAGATAACTTATTTGGCTTCGGAGAATTTGCTGCCGAATACTATTAGGGATCAATATCCATCCCCCGATGAATTGGTAGGTTACGGAGATAGCGTTAACGTGTTTGTTTCAAAAAGTGAATAGGAATATTATCTGATGAAAACTTTAGCTCCATCAATATTATCAGCCGATTTTGGAAACTTAGCCCAGCAAATTAGAATGGTTGAAATGGGCGGTGCAGATTGGATTCATTGCGATATTATGGATGGCAAATTTGTTCCGAATCTTTCATTTGGACCTCTGGTAGTTGAAGCAGTTAGAAAAATAACTAAACTGCCGATTGATTCTCATTTGATGATTCAAAGACCGGATGATTTAATTGAAGAATTTATTAACGCCGGGTGCAATTATATAACAGTTCATCAGGAAGAAGTTGTGCATCTGCATCGAACGGTAACAAGAATTAAAGAACTCGGAGCAAAAGCGGGGGTTGCAATTAATCCGGCGACACCACTCGATTCGCTTGTTGAAATACTTCCATTTGTAGAGATGATTCTGATCATGTCAGTTAATCCCGGGTTCGGAGGTCAATCTTTTATTGAAACTTCACTTACTAAAATTCGAACTTTAAAAGAAATAAAAGAAACATTCGATTACGATTTTCTTATCGAAGTTGACGGCGGATTGAATAATAAAAATATTAAAGAAATTAGTGAGGCAGGCTGCGATGTTTTTGTTGTCGGCTCATCAATTTTTTCTTCAGATAATATCACAAGTTCTGCATTAGAATTAAAAAATTTAATTTCTCAATAATTGTTAAATAAAAAATAAGGTTTAAAATGGATTTAGCTCTGATTGGCGGAAGAGTAATAACTCCGTTTAGAGAATTAAAAAACGGTGCTGTATCTATAGCGGGTGATAAAATATATGAAGTGGGCAAAACTGCCGATATCACTATTAAAGATAACTCCGAAGTGATTGATGTTAGCGGAATGATAGTGGCGCCGGGATTTGTTGATCTTTTAGTCCATGGGGGAGGGGGATGCGGTTTTTCCGATGAGAGTGATGATTCTTTCGTTAAAATAAGTGAATATTTTTTCAAGCATGGTTCAACAACAATGCTGGCTAGCCTGCATGCAAAACCAAAAAATGCATTGCTGGCAGATTTAAAACGAGCCGCAAACTATATTACTAATAATCCTGATTCGAACATCAAAGGTATTCATATGGAGGGTCCATACCTCAATGTTTCTCTCAAGGGAGCTATGAATGAAAACTACTTGATGAAACCCACCATTGAATCATTTCTAGAAATTTATGAGGCTTCGGGCGGTTATTTAAAAATGATGACTATTGCGCCTGAACTTCCCGGAGCGTTAGAAGTAATAAGAGAAGCATCTTTCAGAGGCGTTGTTTGTTCAATAGGTCATTCAACTGCAACCTATGAGGAAATTGATTTGGCAATTGATCATGGCGCAGCACACGTTACTCATATGTTTAATGCAATGAAACAGATGCATCACAGGTTTCCTTCAGTAATTACAGGTGCCCTGCTTAGGGATGAATTAAAGATTGAACTCATTGCCGACACATTTCATGTTCACCCTGCGGTAATGGAATTGCTGCTGAAATTTAAAACTCCAAAAGGAATTATATTAATTACTGATTCCATTAGAGCCGGCGGGCTGCATAACGGAGAAACTCAATTTTCAGATCAGAAAGTGATTCTAAAAGATAATAAGGCAACGTTGGAAGACGGAACACTTGCCGGAAGTACGCTTACTTT
>JAENZU010000030.1 GCA_016841125.1 Melioribacter sp.
AAGATTTGACCTGACACCGCTTGAGGTAATTTTGGTAATTCTTCCACCTGCTATATTTGATTGATAATAATTTCCGGCAGAATCAAATGTATTTCCAGAGGCACCGAGAAATCCACCGGCAAATTCTTCGATTGTGCCGTCTCTGAATACTTTGTAAACTTTCGAACCATTTGCATTATTTAAAGCCTCGCCGAAATCGGCGACATAAATATTTCCGTCCGCATCAAGGGTTACACCGCCGCTGGCATTGAAAGGCTCGGTTAATGTTATAACTTCCTGTGCAAAAGTTGTGTACATCAGGAATATCGAAAATAAAAACAGTATTTGATTTTTCTTGTTCATTTTATCCCCCGTTAAATTTATTAAAAATTGATCTAGTTGAAATAAGTTGAATAGCAACTCACGCTACGCAAAATCTTGAAACCAGCCTATCATTCCCGCATGTTTAAAGCGGGAATCTGTCGAATAGATGCCTGATTATCCCGACTTGTCGGGACGGGCATGACACATGCATAAGGTGACATAGTAATTAATAATACGCTCCATCCGCGGCAAATTAGTTGTAATGTTTCTTACTTTTCATTCTAACTTCTTTTACTTCAACAATGTGAGCTTTTTTGCCGATCTCATTCCGCCAAAACTAAGGACATAAATATATATTCCGCTTGGCAATCCGCCGGCGTTAAATTCAACTTCGTAATAACCCGAAGACTTTGGTTCATTTACAAGTAATGCCATTTCACGTCCAAGGATATTATAAACTTTAAGTGTGACCAATCCCTCAACTCCGCCAGGAATGGTATATTTTATATTTGTTGTGGGATTAAAAGGGTTCGGGTAATTCTGCTCTAAATTAAATGAAGGTAAAACCTCTTTTTCACTTTCAATATTTGTGATGTTTTGCAATCCGGTGATCATTCGTATCACAACGGGATTCAGCGGTGTTGTAAAACATTCTCCATTAAATGAAGTTTTGCTCGCAAAATAGAGAGTGTCTCCTGTAGGACTAACTGCCAAACCGTTGGGTAAATTAATTGTTGCATTCAGCGGATCTCCGTCATTATTGCCGCGTTCGCCGGTTCCGGCAATCAGTTCAAAGCTGCCGTCTAAACCGACACGATAAATTTTGTTATCGCATCTTTTAGCAACATATAGATTGTTATTAGCATAAGCTAAATGCGAATTATTACCCCCGGGTAAAGTTGCAATAACGGACACGCTTCCGTCCGTGTCAATTTTCAGTACATTGCCATTATTATAATTGCATGTGTATAAAATATCATTTTCGTCAATCGTCAATCCATTCGGGCAATTCATTAATGGGCTTGAGGCAAATTTAGAGGTTGTACCGCCGGGGGTGATTTTTGTGATGCTGTTCAATCCGGTTTGGTCAACTCCGCAATTAGCAGCGTAAATATTTCCATCGGAATCTATCGAAACCCCAACCGGCGCGTATAAATTTGTAGATGCAAATACAGTTACATTTCCCTCCGGAGTAATTTTGCTTATCGTGTTATTATTAATATTGGCTTGAAAAATATTCCCATCCGGATCGACAACATTACCGGCGCCTCCGTTAAGTCCGGTTGCAAACTCTTCCACAGTTCCGTCATGATAGACTTTAAACAAGTTGTTTCCGTCAGTTGAGCCGAATCCAGAGCCAAAATTCGATACGTATAAAATCCCGGCTGCATCAACGGCAATCCCCCCGCTTCCGTTGAACGGTTCGGTTAAAGTCTCCACCTGTTGAGAAAAAAGGCTGACTACCAATAAATTATATATTAAGAAAAATGTTTTGAGATTGAACATTTGAACCTCCGGGTTTAATTAAAAATGGAGGTTTAATCTCTTATTATTTCGGCAAGATATCGTCTTTAATTATAAGATTTTACGTATTGAGCGGATTTGTTTACGCAGAATTTTGTGGTTTTAAAGCATTCCCGTTAAATTTAGAATTAAATTTCCTTCAAGGCATGAAACCTAATTTTGGAAACGTGTTTCCTTGAAGGTATTAAAGCGCAAAACCCTCGAGGAGACTCGCCCCCAAATTGCCAGGATACCTTGAGGGTTATATAAAATTAAAATTCCCGCAATCTTTGAACTCGATTTATTTCCATAGTTTGCGGGAATTTGATTGAAGTTGCTTTTCAAAATTTAATTCTACAATAATTGAACTCCTATCAGGGTTTGAAACAGTTTAGTTTTTCAACCCCATCGGGGTTGCATTTTTGTAGAATGCTTCATTATTTCCTTGAAGGTATGAAAGCGCAGAACCCTCAGGGAGACTCGCCCCCAAATTGCCGGGATACCTCGAGGGTTAATAATTTAAATGAAATTCCATTAAATCTTCACAAGCAGTTTGTATGGTTTAATCTCCAATTGACTCTTTTATTCGTATCTCAAAGATTTAATTGGATTGACCAACGCAGCTTTAAGTGCTTGATAACTTACAGTAATCAATGCAATAAATAACGCCGATAATCCCGCCCAAATAAATACGGCATAGTCTAATTCAATTCTGTAATAAAAATCTTCCAGCCAAGAGTTCATCATAAAGAAAGCAAGCGGCCATGCAATAAGTGTAGCTATCAACACCCATTTAGTAAACTCTTTTGTTAATAAAAACACTATACTGCCGATCGATGCACCCATTGCTTTTCTGATCCCAATCTCTTTAGTGCGCTGTTCGGCGGTGTAGGCTGCTAATCCGAATAGACCGAGACATGCAATAAAAATAGCCAGTATCGAAAACGTTGTAAAAATTTCCCCGGTTCTTTTCTCTGAGCTGTAGAGTTTCCCAACTTCCTCATCGAGAAATACATATTCAAATGCCTGATCCGATGCAAGGTTGCGCCATTTATTTTCCATAAATTTAAGAGCACCCCGGACATCATCCGTCCCAATTCTCACAGCAGTATATCTTCCCCTAAATTGATCTTGCGCATTGTAAATTCCCAAAGGTCGAATTTCAGAGTGGAGAGATTCAAAATGGAAATCTTTCATCACACCGATAATCGGAACCTTATTGTTCTGTTCCGGTCTGCCGCCGAGTGCAACAATATTCTGCCCAATCGGATCACCCTCAATTCCTAAAACTTTAACGGCAGTTTCATTTATTACAATACCTGTAGAATCTGTTATGCGGTCTCTTTGAAAATATCTGCCCGCAGCCATTTCGATCCGAAATGTTTTCTTGAAATCATAATCGGCTGCAGTAATCCATAGAATATGGGTTTCGTCCGGCGGTGAACTTTCTGCCCGCACAGCGTTGCTACCGTATGCCTTTCCGGGAATTGTGCCCATATTAGAGACACTTGCAATGTCGGGATTCTCCAATAACTGCAGCTTTAGTGTTTTAATTTGGTCTTTTAAATCATCCGTTTTCTCAATTATAATAACATGCTCTTTATCGAAGCCTAATTTTTTGTTTTGAATGAAATCAAGCTGATTGTAAACTACTACTGTTCCAATAAATAAAATTACCGAAACAGCAAATTGAAAAACTACAAGACCACTTCGTAACCAGGACTTACTTCCTTTCGACCGACTATTTTCTTTCAATACTTTTGTGGGGATAAAAGAAGAGAGGAAAAATGCAGGATAAATTCCCGCAACAAATCCCACCAAAATTCCCAGTAATAAAATTAACGGTATTGTAGTAAAATTATCGAAGTAGGTTAAGTCCAAATGTTTGCCGGAAACATTATTGAACGTTGGTATCAGCAGCTTAACAAAAATAAGCGCAAAAATTATTGAAAGGAAACTGAGTAAAATAGACTCGGATAAAAACTGCTTTATTAATTGAAATCTATCAGAGCCCAAAGTTTTTCTGATGCCAACTTCCTTAGCCCTTCCGGCAGAGCGGGCGGTAGAGAGATTCATAAAATTTATGCAAGCAATAAGGAGTATTGCCAAAGCCACCGATGAAAAAATGTAAACATAAGTAATATCGCTATTCGGTTCTATTTCGTGCTCAAGGTGAGACTGCAAATGAATTGAACTTAGCGGCTGGAGCAGATACTCATAATTGTCGCTTCTCTGCACTAGTTGTTCATAGGATATCCCAAGAGCCTGCTGAATTTGCGGACCCACATATTTTTTTACAAGCTCTTTAATTTTGGATTCAAATTCTTTTTCCGACACACCTTTCTTCAATAATGCATAAGTATAAAAATTATTGCCGAGCCAGGAAGTGTTTTGATACTCTTCATATGAATAGAGCGATAATAAAAAATCGGGATGAAAATGAGAGTTGTGCGGAAAGTCTGCTATCACTCCCGTTACTTTGTAATCTTTTCTCTTATCCGAATTAATAAGTTTACCGATAGGATCTTCGTTACCGAAATATTTTTTTGCCATCGATTCCGTTATCACAATAGAAGAGGGATCTTTGAGAGATTTGGGATCTCCCTGTAAAAAACGAACAGTGAAAATATCAAAGAATGTAGAATCGACCCAGAAGCAATTTTCTTCGCTGAATGCTTTTTCGTCGTAACGGAAAACAGGGAATCCATAATTTTTCATTCGTGCAGCCGATTCAACTTCAGGCAGATCGGAGATCAGTGCAGGGGCAAGAGGCGCGCAGGATACCGCCATGTTGAACTCGTTATTTGCTACTTTGCCGCTCAACCGCAGGCGATAAATTCTATCATAATTCTCATGAAATTTATCGTAGCTCAACTCATCCTGAACGTAGAGAATTATTAAGATGAAACTGGCAATTCCAACAGCCAAGCCGGTTAAGTTTATAAATGTGAAAGCTTTGTTTTTGAGAAGATTACGAAGAGCAATTTTAAGGTAATTTTTGATCATAATTCATATTTATGTTTTTCTTTTATGACGTAAACGCAATGAAAAAAGTTACACCGCAGACCGATATAATTCAAGAAGTTCTTTGGCACTGTTAAAAACCGCAACTCCGCTCTCGTTTAATTTTTCATATTCCTGATGACCGCTTGCGATCAAAAAACAATCAACACCTAATTCTTCAGCCACATCAAAATCGTGAAGTGTATCACCAATCAACAAAATATTTTTGGTATCTACATCAATTTTATTTATCAGTTCCTTACCGAGATGCAGTTTGCTGTCTGCATAAATGTGATCTAACCCAACTATATGTGAAAAGAAATCTTTGATCTGAAAGTGCTCGGCTAATTCGAGAAGCGTATGCTGTGAATAAGCACTTAAAATTGATTGCCCAATTCCGTTTGAGTTTAAGTCGGAGATAAACCGGCGAACATCTTCAAACACAGAACACTCTAATTTTCTGGATTCATATTGATCCATCCATTCTTTGCCAACAACCTCAAAGGATTCTTTTTCGAAATCGAAACCGGCAATTCTATAATATTCTTTTACCGGAAATGTAAATATCCGGCGGTAATCCTCAAGGGTTAAAGTTTTCAAATTCCTTTTACTTAATAGACCATTAATGATATTTACGCATAGCTTTACATCATTAAAGATAGTTCCATTCCAATCCCAAATTACATGGCGATAGTTATTCATAAAAAGAGGTTTCCAATTCTTCAATATTTAATGCTGCAGATAGAAATAGGGATAACAAAAACAAGATTAATTTACCAAGCTTTAATATCCCTATCAAAATTTATTTTAATCCATACTTGTAAATATGATAAACAGCTAACCCAAGCACAGCGGCAGCCTGCCCGTAACCAAGTACCTGTCCGAATACACCGAGATCACGTTTAAGTTCTCCCTGCCTGAATACCGAAAAAGATTTGTTCATCGATTGTCGAATTCTGATCAACTCAGATTTTGATAATTTATGATCACTTGAATCGGTTGAGGTTTTATATGGATCGAACTGATATTCATTAAAATATTTTTGGTATCCCAAATTTTGATTTAAAAAATAATTGAAGTCCTGCTTCACATAAGGATTAATCGTAAATTTTAATTTTGACTCAGTATTTTTTACAAGCGAATCACGGGGAGCCGGGACAGCAGAAATCGAATCAACTGTCTGTGAAAATTGAACTGCGGAAATCAATAATAGAGCACTCAAATATATTAACAACCGCTTCATTACTTATTATCATACATCAGTTTATAATCTTTTGCTTTTCCATTTTCCCACCAGTTCTTTGGCATCACCTTCCAGTTATTGAAGCTGAATGGTTCAACGGTTCCCTTTTCCTCTATCCATTTCATCATGTAATATCTCAAATCTTTATCGGTGGAATCCAGCAATCTCTCAGATAATTTATCCGCGGGAATTTTAGATCCTTCGGTAAGGTGTCCCCCGCCGCCGCTTCCCCGGTATGAGTTAACTGCGACTTTGTATTTAGCAGAGAGATCAAACTTATCTCCGTTGGACATTGAAATAATTTCGACTCTACTGCCAATAGGCTTTGATACATCGACGACATAATCGATACCGGCGGCTGAATCAAAATTATAATAGCGATAGGCTAATTCCGGTGCATTCATCCTGTTGGAAAATTTCACATTGCCGGATTCATCACGTGTAAACATTAAAAGATTATCTGATTCATTTTTCATTTCATTGAACCACCTGGAATAAGAGTATTCAAGATAATCTTTTATTTCCTGCCCGGTTAACCGGTAAGTATAAAGCTGATTTTCATAACGGTAAAGTTTGAACATATCGCGAACATTCACTTCTCCGCTATCGATTTTAGAATTGAGAGAAAGGGGCGCGGTAAATGATACATCGGCGCCGGTCAGTTCAAGTTGAATGTTGTGAATTAGATCGACAAAAGCAGATGGTCCGAACAGAGCATCGCGTGATGAAATCGTTTCGGTGAATGTCCCGATAGGTCTCGCTACAAATTTTTGAACTTCGTTGAAGGAATCATTGAACGCAGCTAGGAATTCCTCGTCCGGCTGGAATTGGTCTACCTCAACTGTTTCGCCTGATATTTTTTTATTCCATTTTCCCGAATCGGGATTATAATTTAATTCAATATTTGAAATTGCAAGATCGCGGGCATTTGCTTTGGGTCCGATTATCCAAACTTCTTTCCCTTCACTATTTATAACGGTTTTATTCCAGCCGTGGTGATCGTGACCAACAAATACAACATCGAAGCCAGGCACTTTTTCCGCAACCAGTGCGGCTGCATTTTCATTTTTGTAAGTTGTTTCTTCCTGTCCGGCATAATCGTATTCAACGCCGGAGTGGAATAATCCAATTAATATATCGGGGTTTTCTTTTTCACTAATTACCGGCACCCATTTCTGAGCAGTCTCAACCATATCTAAAAATTCAATGCCGCTCCATATTTTAGGGGGCAGCCATTTAGGAATAGCCGGAGTGATCATACCCAATACAGCAATTTTAACTCCATCGATTTCAAACATTTGATAAGGTTGAAAATAAGTTTCACCATTATTAGTATTAATTGCATTTGCCGCGAGCCACGGGAAATTTATTTCATTTTTAAAACGGTCATAAACGGGATGACCTGTTTCAATATCGTGATTACCGATAGTGGCAAGATCATACTTCATAAAATTCATAACACTTGCGTATACATGCGGCACATCAGTTTTTTCGAAATTATAATAATAAACCACCGGAGTGCCCTGCAGCATATCGCCTGCATCAAAGAGAAGAACGTGCTGATCTTTTTTTGCCCGTTCAATATTTAAATATGTCTGCACCTGTGAAAGAGAAGCATTTGCCTCTCTTTCATTTACAAAATCGTATGGGAAAATTGCCCCGTGAACATCACTGGTCTCTACAATTTTCAATTTTACCGATTGAGCCGAAAGACCGGCGGTGAAGAATAAAAAAAGGAAAAGGGTAACAGAAAGTTTAATCGAATTTTTGTATTTCATTTTTCTCACAATTTAAGTTTTTGAATGTAGGTTAGTCGATTCAAAGGAAATTTAGTTTAAACCTACAGCCAATTTTTATTTTTAAAATACCTCAGCATTATTAGTCCAACAGTTATTAAAATACCCCAAAAAATAAAGTAACTGTATTTGAATCCGAGCTCGGGAAAATACTCAAAATTGGTTCCGTAAATTCCCGCAATAAAAGTAAGCGGAATAAATATGGCTGCAAATATAGTTAATATTTTCATTACCTCATTCATCTTATTGCTAACGCTGGTATGATAAATATTGAGCTGGTCGTTGAGCATCTCGCGGTAAACTTCAACAGACTCCACAGCTTGTGTAATAAGGTCGAGCAGATCTTTTAAAAACGGGATTGTGTTGTCATCCACAAGGTCAGAATCGATTTTAGAAAGTTGTAAAATAAATTCTCGGGCAGGTCGTATCCCCTTCCGCATGAAATTAACTTCTCTTTTAAAATCCTGAATTTTCTCAAGTATTTCCGGATCAGGATTGTCAATTATTTCCTCTTCAATATCTTCAATTTTTTCCCCAAGTTTTTCGATAGACATTATATAATTATCGACAACCGTATCGAGCAGTGCATAAGCCAGGTAATCAACCCCGGCATTTCTTATTCTTCCTTTACTTTTACGTATTCGGTTTCTTACCGGTTCAAAATAATCGCCAACTCTTTCCTGAAAAGTTAACAGAAAGTTCTCTCCAATTACCAGGCTCAATTGCTCTGAAATAATTTCATCTTTGGTTTCATCATAGTTAAGCATTTTGGCAACGATGAATATCGCGTTATCAAATTCCTCGAGTTTGGGTCTTTGTCCCGTATTCATTATATCTTCCAATATCAGGGAATCAAGTTCAAATTCATTGCCGATATCCCGAATCAAATCATCATCATGGAGCCCGTCAACATTGAGCCAGGTAACCGTTTCTATTTTTTTGAATTTGTCACTTTCTCTAATAATTTGGAGTTCAATTTCTTGAAGGTTGGAATTATTGTAATTGATTAATCTTACCTTCGGCTTCTCCATTTTCTTTTCGCCTACAAAGACCAATGAGCCTGGGGCAAGTCCAATTTTTTCGCTTCTCTTTTTTAAAAATCTTGCCGGCATATTTTTCCTTTCAAATCTTGAAAAATAGATATTATCTAAATTGAATGAAAATTACAAATAAAGAAATGGGGTGGAGCAGATTAATTGTCCGCTTCCAATAATTAAAATTCTATTTAATCTGAAAGCGGACAAAAATTAATATTTGATGGAAGAGAAACTTTAAAAATTAAAAGTGAGCCCCATTACAATTGAGTTATCCCCCGGGGCAAATTTGTTTTTCAAAACACCGATGTGAATATCAACGGGGATCTTCTCTTTTGCGATCATAACATCTTCGTTGAATGATTTTATTTTCTGCAATTGAGAGGAAGCTTTCTCCCCTTCATCTTCCGTCTTTTCGGGCGGATCCTCTTTTGCCGGTTCTTCCAAAATAAATTTGTAAACCAAAACTCCAAAAACTACCAAGCCTGCCATAACATAAAGTATAGTATTCGGATTGGACTCATCATTATTTACCGCATTACTGCCGCCGCCCCCGGGTACGTCAGTAATGCTTTGAATTGTCTGCGCTTGAATTGTCGGATAAATAGTTAACTGAATTCCGATAACTAAAAAGAAAATAATTATAATGTAATTCTTAAACATTGATTTATTCCCAGTAATTTACTCGAATGCTAATTAATATTTCTCATTAATTCAATACAAATAAAAGAGCTGTAAAGAGTTTACTCTTTGGGTATTTCATAAAGATCGAGCAGTTCGGTGGTACTGATAATTCCGCTTTTAGTAATGTTGGTTAAAACTACAATTGTTTTTTCTGTAGGTAAATCCCTGATTAAATATGACCTGAATCCTTTCCACCAGCCGGTATGATAAATAATTTTGGTGCCGTCTGTTCTTTTGTTGATTCTCCATCCGAAGCCGTAATTATCATTGTCGTAGAGCTCTTTGTGAGCAAGTGTATACGCAGAATCAATTTCTGATGAGTCGAGAAGTGTGTTTTCAAATAGAGATCTGCTGAATTTAAAAAGATCTTCCACAGTGGAATAGACACCTTTGTCGCCCACCACACCGTTTAGATATGTATCATTAACGGGGCGTCTACGGGTGATGTAGCCCCGCACTTCATCGGGCAGCGCCTTTATTGTATCATTACTATAAATAAAACTGTTGTTCATTTCCAACGGATCGAAAATTTCAGTTTTAACAAAATCCTGAAAACTTTTTCCGCTTACTTTTTCTACGATAGATGCCAGTAAAGCATAGTTTGTATTTATGTAATTATATTTTTTATCCGGCAGATAATATCTTTTGGGCTGATGCTCTATCATCATACTAATAACGTCTTTATTTTTCAGCGGTATAGTTTTGTCTTCCCACAAATCTTCCGCAAAATACATATAATTAGAGAGCCCCGATCTGTGGATCAGAAGCAGATGTACAGTTATATTTTCGTAAGGGAAATCCGGGAAAAATTTACGCAGGCTATCCGAATATGAAAGCTTTCCTCTTTGATGCAGAAGTTGAATAGCCGCCGCTGTTATTGGCTTTGAAACCGATGCGAGCTGAAACGGGGAATCAATTTTGAGTGAATCCTTCTTACGGAAATTTGCAAATCCAAATGCATTTTTATAGACAATCCTGTCCCCCTCGGCAAACAGTACAGCACCATTAAACAAACCACGCTTAAATCTATTGTTGAAAAAGGAATCGATTCTAGCCGCATCTGCAGCAAATCTCTCTCCTTCAGCTTTTTTAATTTTAGGCAGTATTGGATAAACGTATGCTTTCCCCTCTTCACCACATCCGGTGGAAAGCACCGCTATGAATATTATTATAATAGGAATTACTATTTTCAATTCGGAACCAAAATTTTATAAGCGCCAAAAATAAGAATAACAGGATAAAGAATCAGAAATTTTTATAATTGATAAAATAATAAGCATGCATGATCTTCTTTCTACTCTCACTTTTTATTTTTACAACAGCTAAATTGGTAAATTAAAATTTTTGGCAAGTGCAAAATCTTTATTATTTTTAGTTTATCACACTAACATCCATTAATTTAAGTTTGAATTATGAAAATTTCATTCAAAAGTGTATATATAAAACCAAATCTCTTTTATACTTTAATCGCTATTTCATTAGTTCTTTTAATTTCATGTTCAGAAAAAGTTGATGAGAATTATGCAAAAGAGGTTAAAGAGTGGCACAAAGCAAGGATTGAAAGGTTAACAAAACCTGATAGTTGGCTGAGTCTCGCAGGATTATTCTGGCTTAAAGAAGGAGAAAATAGCTTCGGCAGCGACACATCTAATAATTTTGTATTCCCCCCAAATAAAGCTCCCGGCTTTATCGGAAAATTTTTACTTGAAGATTCTACCGTTACTGTTAAAATCAATCCCGGAGTAGAAATTTTAAGTGACGGCAAAAAGGTAGATGAATTGGTCTTGAGAGACGATCAATCCGGGAACCCGAATCTGCTCGAGTACGGTCCTTTAAGCTGGTACTCGATAAGAAGAGGAGAAAAGTACGGCATAAGATTAAAAAATTCGTTAAACCCGGCTTTGGAGAATTTTGAAGGTATCAAAACTTTTCAGGTGAGCGAACGATGGAAAATTAAAGCTGACCTAATACCCTATAACCCTCCCAAAATGATAGAGGTACCATCGGTAATAGGCACTATTGATAAAGAGGAATCCCCCGGTGCGTTAAGGTTTAAATTTGAAGATTCTGAATATAGGCTTGATCCGCTTAAAAGCGGAGACGGATATTTCTTAATTTTTGCCGATAAAACCAGCGGGGACGAAACCTACGGAGCAGGAAGATTTTTATACATTGAGCCCCCGGATTCATTAGGTAATATATATATCGACTTTAATAAAGCATACAATCCGCCATGTGCCTTCTCCCGATATGCCACATGCCCGCTTCCGCCAAAAGATAATTTCCTATCCCTCGCGGTGGAAGCCGGAGAAAAAAACTACAAAGGTGCACATTAAAAAATTTATATAAAATCGGTTGGAGAGAGAATGAAACTAAGAATTAGCTTGATGTTATTGATGATTCTATTTGCCGGTTGTTCCACATTAACTTTAGAGCCCGCCAAATTTGACTGGCCGCTGGAGGCAGTAGTAACACCTGATGATGACGGTATAATTGTAGTCGAGCGTTATTCGATTGCCGTGAATATTGCCGACTTATTTTTAAAGGAAACGGAAAACCCGAACTCCTTTAAGGGAAGTGAAGTAAGATTTATCAGAAACGTTGATGGTTATTATTTTATCACTTCTAAGGGATTTAAAAGTGTTTATGTATTCGAAGCTGATAACGGCACTTTATCTCAATCGGGGAAAATCCTCATCACTGAAAATGGTTTGAATAACCCTGCGTTTAATCAGCGCACACCATTTATCGAATTGATCGACGGAAATGAAAGCTACAATTTATCTGATAACGAAATTGTTAAGGATTAAGAGATGAGAACCGCAAACAAGATTTTGATAGTATTCATTTTTACTTTTACAGCATTGAGCAATGTTACTAATGCTCAATCCGATTACGAGAAAACAGAGAAATTTAAAGAGAGCTACCAGCAATTAGAAAACGATATCAGGAATGCTGATAGTCTGGCTGAATGCAATAAGATCGCTTTTAAAATCGATTCTTTAGCAAATGATTTTAGGCAGGACAAAAAATTATTGGACGCTGCTCTTTATCCCGATAATTTTACCAGTGCAATTTTGAAATTAAAAACTCAATTGGACACTCGTAAAAATGACTTCACTCAAATAGTTGAACTTCAAACGCAGGTGGTTGAACTTGAAAACCAAACTGATAATTTGAACCGCAGGAATACCGCATTGATAAACGAGATAGGGACACTCAAAAATTCCCGCAAAAAAGACTCGGAAACTATTGCTTCTTTAAACAGACTTGTAAGCACACTGCGAAGCTCGATTCGTGAAAGGGATGAACTAGTAAAGGAAATCATCGACAGCTTGTTCCAGGAATATGTAAATAAACCGCTAACACTTAATGAAGCCGAGAGAAATGCTTTTTACGGAAAGATTGAATCGGGAAATTTATTCTACAATGTTCAGCGAACGATTAATGACAATATTCAACTTTTAAACGTAACCCAATTTGAACCGGACGATCTGGAAAGCTTAAAGGAAAAGCAGGTAGACTTTAAAAAAGTCTGGACTCAGCTCGGAACCAAAATTGCCAAAGTTTATTCCGAAGATAAAAAAGGGCTGAACGATGTTTCCCACATTAATGATCTTTTTCTTAAATGGGAAGCAAGAGTGAACCAAAAGATTTGGGAATCGGTTGATGAAAAATTTCAAAATAACGGAATTAAACTCAGCTCTTTTAAAGACGGCGAACAATTTAAAAGCGTTGTTGCTGCATTTATTGATGACGAGATTAAATACAGTGAGCTCAGAGATAAAAAGGATTCACAAAAATCGTATTCTTTCTTTGTGGATTCAACCTGGTTCAAAACAATTAAACCCGATTATTTGCCCATCCTAACTGACTACAATTTGTTAACGTCCGCGCAAAAAGATACGATTGAAAATAGAATTAGCAAGTGGAATGCTGCAATTGAACCCTCCGCCATAAACGAAATATATTATTACGCTGCGGGAGTTGTTCTTATCATTCTGCTTTTAGTAGGTTTTAAGAAATTGAGAAAAAAACAGCAGTCATAAATTGATTTTCATCCGCATTTAACTGTGGTCTATCAGACAAAAGGAAACGAATTTGAAAAATGAATTTTATACAGACTTTGATTTCCAAAGAGTTCGAAAAAGTTTAAGAGACTCGGATTACCGCACTCCTTTTCAAATTGACCGAGATAGAATTATTCACTCATCTGAATTCCGCAGACTTCAGGGAAAAACACAAGTCTTTCTTCCCGGTGAGTATGATTTTTATAGAACACGATTAACTCACTCAATTGAAGTTGCGCAGATAGGCAGATCGATCTGTAAATATCTCTTTCATAAAGAAAAAGATATTTTTAATGAAGAGTATTTCGTTGATGTTGATCTGGTTGAATCTGCCTGCCTCACTCACGATCTTGGGCACCCTCCGTTCGGGCACGCAGGTGAAAGAACTTTGAATGTTGTTATGAAACCTTATGGCGGATTCGAAGGGAACGCTCAAACTCTCAGACTGATTACCGAAGTGTTTTACAAAAAAGCCGATGATCGCACCGGTATGAATCCATCGAGAGCATTTGTCGATTCAATACTTAAATACAAAGCCTTGTTCAGTAATTTTGAAAACCCCTACAATCATTACATCTTCGACGATCAGAAAAAATATATTGATTTCGTTTTCAACAACAGAAAAGCACCCAAAGATTTTAGCGATCCGATAAAGCTCAACACATTCCGAAGTATTGAATGCCAGATTATGGATTGGGCGGACGACACTGCCTATTGTGTTAATGATTTGGTGGACAGCATAACGGGCGGGTTTATTAATATTGCCAAACTCTCAAAGTGGTGTGGTGAAAATGAATCAACTCTCACACAAAATCAAATTGATCATGTTGAAGAATTAATTACATGGATTCGATCGGGAGATTATAAAAGAAAATTCGGCGCTCAGATTGGGGATTTTATTTCTGCCTGTTCAATTGAAAAAACGAACAGCTTTTTGGATGACATTACAAATCGTTACAAATATTTTCTTAAAATCCGAAAAGATA
>JAENZU010000686.1 GCA_016841125.1 Melioribacter sp.
GGTTGCACATTTCTTGCAATATTTCAGAAATGTTTTTATTTTCATAACCTTACTCTCGGAGCTTAACAAAGTAATCATTTTCAGTAGCGCGGGTCGCATCAAACCAAAGTTTAACTTTGTATTTCTTACATAGCGCTGCCGTTTCGTTAAGATTTTTCATTGAGAATGGCTGACCGCCTGCCATATTAACCGGGCCCGCCATACTTACGTAAGGTACTTTTTTAGCTCCAACTTTTTTGAAAAGATCTTCTAGTTTGTTTAAGTCGATATTACCTTTGAAAGGATGTTTGTTTTGAGGATCATGAGCTTCATCAATAATAACATCAACAAATGTAGCGCCTGCCAATTCTTGATGAAGTCTTGTAGTAGTAAAATACATGTTGCCGGGAATATAATCGCCGGGTTTAATCATAATCTTTGATACCATGTGTTCGGCCGCGCGTCCCTGGTGTGTAGGAACAAAATAAGGCATGCCGTAATACTTTTTAACATTATCCCAAAGGTTATAGAAATTTTTACTCCCCGCATAAGCCTCATCACCAAGCATCATTCCAGCCCACTGATAATCACTCATTGCGTTTGTACCACTGTCTGTAAGCAGATCAATATAAACATCTTCAGATCTCATCAAAAAAGTATTATAGCCTGCCTCTTTGGCAGCTTTCTCTCTCTGCTCACGGTTTAACATTTTAATAGGCTCAACCATTTTAATTTTAAATGGTTCTGCCCAGCTTCTTTTGATAACTTTTTTAGCCATCACAACTCCGGATTAGATTTATTAAGAATTAGTTTTTATTTAAATCATCGAACGCTATATCGTCATCGAATTCGTCAAAGTCATCAAAATCTTCAAGATCATCATAATCTTCAAAAGGAGCATATTCAGCCTCAATTTCCGAATAGATTCCGCCGCGTGAATTAAACTCCGCTGTTATTCTCATCCATCTCGGACCGGTAACTTCCACTAAATCTTCTAGAATTTTATTCGTTACACTCTCGTAATAAATTCCATCATTTCGGTAAGATTGTAAATAAATCTTAAATGACTTTAATTCAATACAGAGTTCATCGGGAATATACTCAAGTTTGATAGTTCCAAAATCGGGCTGACCTGTCTTTGGGCAAACGGAAGTAAATTCAGGTGCAATATGCTTAATTACATAGTCCCTATTGGGAAATTCGTTTGTAAAGGTTTCAATGAGCTTCTTCTTATCTTCCAATTTTATGTTCTCCATACTTATGTTGTAAAGTTTCATATTTTCAAATTATTTTGACTTTTGTAGTTTATCGGATCTTCGATACCAGCAGATTTAAATCCCCTAAGACGCAGCGCACAGCTATCGCATTCACCGCAAGCTTCATCTTCGTTTTTGTAGCATGACCATGTGAGATGCAGAGGGGCATTCAATTCAAGCCCTTTTTTAACAATCTCGGTTTTGGACATGTGGATAATAGGTGTTGCAATTTTTATTGATGTATCCGGTTTAGTACCAACTTCAATAACCTTTTCGAAAGCTTTGAAAAATTCCGGTCGGCAGTCCGGGTACCCTGAGGAATCTTCAAAAACCGCCCCAATAAAAATAGCTTTCGCATTAAGAACTTCAGACCAGCTTACACAGGTAGTAATAATGTTGGCATTCCTAATAGGTATATAGGAAGTGGGAATTTCTTTGCTTTCAAGCTTTGCATTGGAAACTTCAATCAGATTATCGGTTAGCGAAGAGTCACCAATTTTATTAAGCTGTGTAAACTCAATAACTAATTTTTTGGATACATTATAATAAT
>JAENZU010000687.1 GCA_016841125.1 Melioribacter sp.
TTGGCTGCGAGTTTTGAGTTATGGGTGTTGAGTAATGAGAACAAAAGGAAATGCTCAAGGCTAAATGTGAAATTGTAAATGTAAAATTAGAATATTGTTTAGTGAGAATTTGTGTAATTGGTGGCTAATTTAGTCCTGGTTCTTGGTGCTTAGTTCGTGGTTTTACATCCCGGTTTTAGTTTTCCGTACTGAGCAATCGAATCTCAATTGAATAACTACCCAATAACTCTCCCGAATTTACAATCAATGACTTTTTTTCTTTTAACTACTAATGACGGTGAACTTTGGTTACGAGTTGTGAGTCGTGAGTTTTGAGTAATGAGAACAAAAGGAAATGCTCAAGGCTAAAAGCTAAAGGTTCAAGGCTAAAAGAATTTTATCTTCAATTAACCTCAATCTATTCATTTCCTTTAGCATTTAATCACAACAGAATAACAATCGAATAACTACTAAATATCTCCACATAGCTTAAAGATGACCTATTATTTTTTTCTATCAACAACAGATTGAATTAAGCTTTAAAAACTTTATCTCCTGTCAATCCTGCTTTAGCCATTGCATTCCTGCTGTCGATGATCAAATTTGAGTTATCAAATATAAATTTGTAATCGTAATCTGTATGATCCGTACTGATTACAACTACATCATAGCCAGCTAATGTTTCCGCCGTTAGTTCCACCGATGACATATCATATTTATATTTTCTTGATGGAGGAAGTTTCGGCACATAAGGATCGTTATAATCAACTTCAGCACCTTTTTCGCGGTAGATTTCAATTAATTTAAGCGAAGGTGATTCACGCATATCATCGATATCTTTTTTGTATGCAGCACCAAGCAATAAAACTTTGGAGCCGTTTAAAGCTTTTTTATGCTGATTCAAAGCCTCTATTGTCTTTTCGACAACATAGTGAGGCTGCGATGTATTGATTTCACCGGCAAGTTCAATAAATCTGGTATTCATTTCAAATTCGCGGGCTTTCCAGGTTAAATAAAAAGGATCAATCGGGATACAGTGACCACCCAAACCGGGTCCCGGATAAAATGCATTATACCCAAACGGTTTAGTTTTGGCGGCATCAATCACTTCCCAAATATCGATATCCATTTTATCGAAAACCATTTTGAGTTCATTTACTAATGCGATATTTACAGAGCGGTAAATATTTTCGAGAAGTTTAGTGGCTTCTGCAGCCCTGGGTGAAGAAACGGGAACGGTGTTAACAATTACATGATTATAGAGTTCAACTGCAATTTCTAAACATTTAGATGTAACGCCGCCTATCACTTTTGGAATTGTTGCGGTCGAATAATCCGGGTTGTTCGGATCTTCCCTCTCCGGGCTGAATGCAAGATAGTAGTCTTCCCCTACTTTGAACGAGCCGCCTTTTTCAGATTCAGGATTATTGAACATCTTCATTAATATCTCTTCTGTCGTCCCCGGGTAGGTGGTAGATTCCAAAGTAACAAGCTGACCCTTTCTAAGATACTTTGAGATCATCTCGGAAGTTTTGACGATATAAGTCATATCGGGTTCACGGTGCTCGTTGAGCGGAGTCGGTACGCAGATGATTATCGCATCAACCTCAGGCAATTTTGCAAAGTCGGTAGTTGCTTTAAACTTTCCGCTGTCCACAGCTTTTTTTATCTTTTCTTCTTTGATATGTTTAATATAAGTTTTCCCCTGTGTGAGAAGCGGTATTTTTCTTTCATCCACATCAAAACCGATAACGTCAAATCCTTTGAGAGCAAATTCGAGTCCTAATGGAA
>JAENZU010000688.1 GCA_016841125.1 Melioribacter sp.
ACTCTTTCCTTCAATTGAAGGTACTATGAATTATAGCAGAGCACTAAAACGCGGTGAATTTTTAATTGAAACACCAATTTTTAGCGGCAGATTTCCGATCGGAAGTTCGAATACTCTAACTGCGGGTGTTAATGTTGAGCAGCCTCTTTTTACAGGAGCCATGTTTTTGGCTGTAACTATTGCGGAGACTTTTGCGGATATTTCTAAAAATGCCGCTGTTTATTCAAAAGAAGATTTGGTGGTAAAAGTAAAAGAAGCTTATTACACAAAACTATTTGCCGATGAACTAGTGAAGTTATCCAAATTGCAGTTAAAGCGTGCTGAACAAAATAAATCCGATACTAAATCTATGTACGATGCCGGACTAGTTTCAGAATATGATATGATACGCGCAAATGTTCAGTATCAAAATTTAATTCCTACATTATCGGAATCTGAAAATCAAGTAAAATTAGCTTTAAATAATTTGAAATTGCTGCTCGGACTACATTCTACAGAAGTGGTTGTTATCAATGACTCGCTGGGGTACAGACATTTAGAGTTGCCGGATTCCAATAACGGTTTTAAACAATTGTATGAAAAAAATAAACTTTTGAAACAGCTTAAGTTAGATACCGAGTTAAAGGATCTGACCAAAAGTTATGAATTCACACAACATCTTCCAAAACTAAACGCATTCGGCAATTGGCAAGCGCAGGCGCAGGAGGAAGATGTGAGAAAATTTTCTGATTGGCGATATGTGAATTCAATTACAGTTGGTTTGAGTCTATCTGTTCCGATTTTCAAAGGCTTTACACTTGATTCCAAAGTTGAGCAGGCGGAAATTGAATTAAAGAAATCCATGGAGAATTTTGATAAAACAAAAATGGCAGTGCGTAACGAGTATGAAAATGCCGTATTGCAAATTCAAAAAACTGAAGAGCAAATTGAAGCTTACGAAGCCTCTGTTAAAGAAGCAGAGAGAGGTTATCAGATTTCTGTAAAACGTTATAATAGCGGTCTTGGAACCCAGCTTGAGGTGACCGATGGATTAGTAGAATTTTCTCGTGCACGTATAAACTATCTGCAAGCTATTCATGATTACTATATTTATCATGCTCGTTTGGATCTGTTATTAGGTAAAAGTTTGAACGAAATAAATTATTAAGGATATAAAATGAAACTGAGTAAAAAAGTAATTTTCTTAATTTTAATTTTGGCTGGTGTAACTTTTTTTATTGCATGTTCTGAAACCGACGGCAGTGAAAGCGGCGAAACTAAAGAAGCCAAAAGTTCAGCAGTTAGAGTTCTCAAATTAAATCCGAGGACTTTTACTGATTACATAAATGTTGTCGGCGTTGTTAAACCAATTGATAAAGCTAATTTGGGTTATCAGGAAGGCGGCATTATTGAAACCTTTTTCAAGAAAAAAGGAGACTATGTTAAGAAAGATGAGATCATAGTCGAAATTGATAATGAAACATTAAAAGCAAGTTTGGATGCTGCAAAAGCTCAATATGATCTTGCTGAGATGACTTTTGAAAAGCAGGAAAAGGTTTATAAGGAAAATATCAACAGTGAATTCCAATACCTTCAATCTAAATATAACCGGGATCAGGCTAAAGCAAATTATGAGCTCATGAAAGCCCGGTATGAAAAGACTTTTATTAAGGCTCCTTTTAACGGATATATTGATGACAAATATTATGAAGAGGGTGAATTTGCTCTGCCCGGTACTCCGATAATTTATCTTGTGAATAATTACACTCTAAAAGTTGAAGCCGGT
>JAENZU010000689.1 GCA_016841125.1 Melioribacter sp.
ATTAAGATGTTATCCTTTTCCAAATAAACACAGAATTCACCCGGTGTGTGACCCGGAGTAAAAATGAAACTGACTTCGCTATTACCTTAATTTAATTTTAATTCTTCCGAAAGATAATGATCCGGCAAGGGTGAATCTTCCGCATCAATTCCGAACAGTTTGCACTGCTCGCTCATATTTTTCAAAAGCAACTCATCTTTTTCAGGGATGTAAAGCGGGATATCAAATTCACTTTTAACAAATGCATTGCCGAAAATATGATCAATATGGCAATGAGTATTTATCAAAAATTTAGGCACAAGAGCTTTGGAATTAATAAATTCGGAAAGTTCTTTCTGCTCGTAAGCCTCTAAGCAGCCGGGATCAATAATCATTGCATCCTTACTATCATCATCCCACAGCAGATAAGTATTTTCCTGAAAAGAGCTGAATACAAATTTTTGTAATGATATCATTTTATCGGTGAAATTTATTCTTAAAATTATTTCTTATTCTTTTTTCCAAACTTTGCGTATAGCTTTTGTAGTTCTGTTCGGTTTCTTCTATTGAGTCGCCGCCGAATTTATCCAGAAAAACTTCAGCTAAAACCCATGCCAGCATCGATTCGGCAATAACAGCGCACGCCGGTACAGCAACAAAATCACTTCTTTCTCTGCGCGACTGCACTCCTTCCATCGAATTTAAATCAACACTTTCGATCGGCGACATCAGCGTAGCAATTGGTTTCATCGCGGTGCGGACTATAATCGGCAGACCCGTTGTTACTCCTCCTTCAACTCCACCCGCTCTATTGGTTTTGCGGGAAAACCCATCTTTAGTTTTAATTATTTCATCGTGCGAACCGGAACCGAATGACTCGGCGGATAGAAAGCCGGTGCCAATTTCTACACCTTTTACTGCATTTATAGACATAAAAGCATGAGCGATTTTCGCATCGAGTTTTGTATCGTAATGCACAAAGCTCCCAAGACCAACCGGTAAACCTGAAGCTACGGTAATGAATGTACCTCCGAGTGTATCCCCTCTCTTTTTCGCAGTTTTAATTTTTCTAATAATTTTTTCTTCGTGTACTTTATCTAAAACCCGAACGGAACTAACATCAGATTGTTCCGACAGATCCCATGCAGAAAAATCTTCGTGTAAGTTATTGTTAAAAAGATCATTCAACATCAAATTTTCTTTTGGATAGACATTGCCGATACTTTCAACAAAACTTCCGACTGTTATACCGAAATGTTCTAAAAATTTTCTTGCAATTGAACATGCCGCGACGCGGGCTGCAGTTTCACGGGCACTCGATCTTTCGATAGAATTTCTTATATCATTAAAATTATATTTTGAAATACCAACAAGATCTGCGTGGCCCGGACGAGGAATAGTTATCTTTTCGACATCCTCGCTTCTTTTACCCGAAGTCATTTTGGGTATCCAATTCTCCCAGTCATTATTTTTTATCAGCATTGAAATTGGAGAACCCAAAGTTTTCTTAAATCGAATACCGGACAAAATTTCGGCAGTATCCTTTTCAATTTTCATTCGCATACCGCGTCCGTAACCCATCTGCCTGCGTGCCAGATGTTTATTAATATATTCTTCTTCGATATTAAGATTCGCGGGAAAACCTACGACTATTGTAGTAAGACTTTTTCCGTGAGATTAGCCGGCAGTTAGAAACCTTATCATTTAAATACTTTTTTAATTGCAAATATAAAAAAAGCGCCCCAAATTAGGACGATGTGTCCGAAATATTTAAATATGTTTATTC
>JAENZU010000031.1 GCA_016841125.1 Melioribacter sp.
ATACCAATAATTAATAATTGTCAATAATGAACCAAAATTTATACCGAGTCTAAATTAGTCCTTTTTCTCTTCCAAGTTCCATTTAGCCATCTCCTCCTCAAGCCAGGAGCGGAGTTGATAGTCGTTGTTTAACTCGGCTTCGAAGATATCATCCGGATTTAAATTATTCTTTTCGAGTGTAGAAGTAAATAATTTTGTCGAATGATTCAACTTTTTCTTTTCGACTCTATCGTATTTGTATTCCATCCAATTGAGCAGAATTCTTTTAAAATGTTTATCGTGATGATGTCTGTAATTAGAGATAGACATTTTTCCGTCAATCCAAGTAAAGCTCATTGGGTACTCACGCGGATGGAAAATAACAAAGAACCAGTGCCAAACTAATATTGCAAGTGTAGCCAGTATTGCTTCGTAAAAGTGTATTATTTCACTTACCTTTATCAGCCAAACCGGAGCCCAATCGCCAACGGCTGTAGGGAACCACAATATTAAACCGGTAACACCCATTACAATAGTACCCCAAATAAGCGCCCAGTATTCTGCTTTTTCAGTATAATCGTATTTATCGAACTCAGGTGCTTTCTTCTTCAGCCTGAGGTAGTACAAAATATTATCTTTGGCAAGTTTCACATCTTCAAATTTCGGAAGCATATTTTTCAATACATCCCTGCCTCTTTCGGTTACGAAAAGATATATAATATGATAAACTCCGGCAGCCATCATAACCACTGCGGATATTCTATGTATGTTTTGTCTTACGGTTTCTGTCATTCCCAGGCTGTATAAGCCTTCTGACCACCAGCTATTGGGATACTTTAACGCAAACCCGGTTATTGCAAGTATAATAAATGAAGTTAATAAAAATAAATGCTGAATTACTTCGTTTCCTGTAAACCTGGGGATGGTAATTGCATTTTTACTTTTCTGTCTTTTCTTTCGGATCTCAAACACAAATATCAGCAAATTGTGAACAATCATTCCTCCGATGACCAGCACAATAAGCCAAAAATAAAGATTTGAAACTATTCCCTCTATTTTCCTAGCTTCCTCATTTGTGCTTACATGGGAATAGCTTTCAGCAAAAACTTGTGTAGCGTTAGGATGACATTTCTGACAAGTCTCTTTTACATTTTCATCATTTATTGTTGAACCTGGGTAAGCAGCTGGTAAAATTTTGTGAACACTGTGGCAGTCAACGCACATAGCGGCATCTTCATCACCACGGGCAACTGCCATTCCATGATAGCTATCCCTATATTGCAGTGCTTCCATTCCGCTGCCGCTTGTACGCCTTGAAATCATTGGATTTTGATGACACTGATTACATGTTTCATCCTGAATTAGTTTAATTTCGTGACGTTTATTCTCTTTCGAATTTATAGCATCTATAGAATGTTCAGCGTGGCAGTCATTACATACAGGTGAAGACCGGACACCTTTTAGCGCCTTAATATAGTGAATGGATTCCATATATTCGGCGGCTATTTCCTGATGGCATTTTCCGCAAGTATTAGGCAAATTTAATGGGGCAATGGTTGAACCTTCCTGAACTACATTCTTAATATTGTGGACACCGTGGCAGGTAGAACAAGTTGGACCTTCACCCCCATCGCCAACAACTTTGGCGTGTACTGATGTTTCGTAATTTGCTGTGGGCGATTGAACATCAAAGTCGAATTTCTTAGTAATTTTAGGATCATCGTGGCATTTGGCACAAGTCATAGGTAAATTCTTTGGTGAAACCGGGCTATTCTCATCGTCGGCTTTTATAATTGAGTGAGAGCCGTGACAATTCCAGCAATTTGCCGCCTCATCAATCCCCTCTAAGATTGAAATGCCGTGAATACTCACCCTATGAATTGCAGCAATGTCGGTATGGCAAATATAGCAGTCCGCTTTCTGAGCAAAGGTAACATTAGCGGGATGGTCATCCAAATTATTTGATATATAGTTGTGGCAATCGGAGCAATTCAAAAAATCATGAACTGATTTGCTCAAATTTGCAACTGTTTCCTCCGTATCGTGGCAATCTGCGCAAGTTTCGCTTCCTACTGCTTTAGCATGATACGGGTTTGCAAGCACCATATTTTCGTGGCAGCTGCCGCAAAATGATTTTGTAATATTTTTGTAAGATGCAATCGGAAAAACATCGTGAGTGCCGTGGCATTGTTTACAAGTAGGAGGGTCCATCTTTATGTGAGTCAAACGATGATGAATATCAGTTTTAACAACTTCAGCCATATCATCGTGGCAGTCAGCACAGTTTACCTTTTTAACACCGACTTCCATATGTTCTTCATCTTTAACATCGGAGTGGCAATCGGCACAATCAAGCACAGCGTGAATAGATTTTTGAGGCAGTGCTTCATGGCAGTCTAAACAATTAAAATCATCTTGTGCATGAATAAAAGCAGTAAATAAGAAAAAAAGAGTAGATACTTTTATTATAAGATGGAATCCTTTCTTAACAAGCATTATATACCTTTATTGAAAATTATTTATAGACAAATAACATTGAATAAATTATCATTATAACTGTTAATAAACCTGTTGTTAGTGCAGTAAAACCGAAAATTCTGGCAGTCCTTATAAACCAAGCCGGAGGAGCATCAACAATTCGGCTATCCAGTTCTCCCTTCTCCAGTAAAATTTTATACTGTCGCGGTCTGTCTTCAGCAAAATCTTCAAATTTTTCCGAACCGGTGAAGATAACCATGTCCATCGGGAATTTATCAGGACGGAAGTGAGTGTTAAAAAAATGAACGGTGAAAATAAATCCGGTTGCCAGCAGAGCTTCGTCACTATGAATAATAGTTGAAACATTTATTATCCAGCCGGGGAAACCTAAACTCGTAAAAAATTCTGGAAACCAGAGCACTAATCCTGTCATACCAATAACAGCAACGCCCCAAAATACAGCGAAGTAGTCAAATTTTTCCCAGTAGGTCCACCTGCCGTAGGCGGGTCTCGGGCCCATTCCTAAAAACCATTTGAAAGTTCCGATTAATTCAATCAGATCCTGTTTTCTAGGCACCATACTGTTTTCGCCGGTAATCATATATTTTAGCGAAACTTTTTTCTTAGTACGTTTTCTCAACAGATAATGAATATGGAGAACGAAATAAGTAAAAGTCAAAACAGCTGCAACTCTATGAAGAAAACCTGTAACTTCATACCCGCCTAGTAAAGATGAAATAAATTGAAACACCGCAACATCGGCAAATTTAATTACCATTCCGGTAACCGCGAGAGTTAAGAAGCTTAATATTACCATTAGATGCAAAATTCTAGAATAACCATCAAAACGCTGGTAATATTTTCCCTTATATTTTTCAGGTAATTCTATATGTGTACTAGCTTGATCTTTTTGTTGAGTATTTTCAGCCATTATTATTAACCTTTCTTACTCTTTTGTTTTCTTTTTTTATTTTCGGCGAGTGATCTGGGCAGCCATAACAGTGTGTGCAATCCAAAGAATGTGAAAGTAGTAACCAGCAAAATGGTCATTGCCCAGAAGGTATAATATAGTATTGGGAATTTTTTCCTATCGTGATGCGTCGCGTGAGTCAGATAACCGACAAACTTCCTGTTCGAATTTGGGTGGCATGTTTGGCAAGTTTGAATAATATTCTCTCTGCTCAATGTGCTTTCCGGGTTATATTGCGGAAGTATATTGTGAGATCCGTGACAATCATGACATTTTGCAGTTTTTGCCGAACCTAAAATGCTCACTTTACCGTGGAAGGTTTCGAAATAAGTTTTAGTAACTTCTTCATGGCATTCACCGCACTGCATCAGAATTGTCTGCCTAAAATCATTTCTGTCAACTCTTTCTATTGTATGGGAAGAATGGCAATCTTTACAAGTCGGCAATTTTTTATCTGAATCGGAAACATCCGGGTGGTGAATACTTTTTCTAAATTTTTCATAAATCCCTTGGTGGCATTTAGCACAAGTTGCTGCTATATTATTTTCATGAACCGCCGACATCGGATCGGAGGCCTTCAATTCTCTGTGGCTGGAATGGCAGTCAACACAGGATGCTGTTACCGTCAACCCGCTTTCGAGTAAACCCTTTCCGTGGATACTCATTGAATAATCAATCAGCACATCATCCATAAATTCGGGATCTGCCGATAAAGCTGTTTTATGACCGTGACACTCACCGCATAATTCCGGAATGTTTGTTTGGAATGTGGGTGAATTAACATTGCTCTTTTTCATAATGCCGTGTTTACCGTGGCATGATTGGCAGGTTGGTGCATTTTTGTTTCCTGCTTTAGAAACTTTTCCGTGCTCGCTTATTTGGTAATCCGAAACTTGAGATTCGTGACAAATTGAGCAATCTACTTTACCGCTGTTTAAACAAATTGGGTTATTTGTAATTGAAATATTCGTGTGACACTTTATGCAAGAATTGTCTTTGTGAGCCGAGTTGTTATGCTCATTGATGTCAACAAATAATGAAACTTTTTTACCGTCAACCGTCATTGAAAGATTTTTATCCGAATGGCATTTCATGCAAATATCATTTCTGAAATCCTGTTGATAAACTACTCTTCTTGCCTTGTGAGGCTGATGGCAATCGATACAGGCAGGAATTTTGTGCGGTTCTTTTTCCCAAAGTTCGCCATTAATAACTTTTACGTGAACACTTTCAATTTGCCTATGACACTGGGTACATGTTGATGCAATATTTTTGCGGTTTATTGATGATTCCGGATTTTCGTGAGGCAATATACTATGCGAAAAGTGACAGCTTGTACAAACTGCGGTAACAATCAGCCCGCGCTTTAACAATCCTTCACCGTGGATTGATTCGGAATAATCTTCTAAAATATGATTTTGGCTTACAGTGCTTAATTTGGAAACTTGCGTCCCCTCTTTATGACACGATCCGCATAAAGCAGGAATATTCATTACATATATTTTTGAATTCTCGTCGGTCGGAGGTAGAATATTATGACTGCCGTGACATTTAATACAAGTAGGAGCAAGTAATTTATTATGCAAAACCGCTTTGCCGTGCAGACTCGATTCGAATTTTTGAGCTTCCGGTTCATGGCATTTTTCACAAACCGCCAACGACTCTTTACCGCTTGTAACCGGAACATTTATGGTATGTGCCGAACCGTTATGGCAATCGACACAAGTGGCATTTTGTTTCCCTTCACTATTGGACTGAGCATGAGAACTTTTAAGAAATGTTTTTACCGATGCCTGCTTATGACAAGACAAACAGAGCTGCTGCTCATTTTTCTTCATCAAAGATGCTTCTGATATCTCATGTTTTGAATGACACTGCTAACAATCCAAATTGCGTATGCCGTGAATACTTTCTTTGAAAGCTTCCGTATCGTGACAATTAGAGCATTCAACCTTATAAATTTTTTCGCCTTCTCTGTGAGGCATTTCTTCGGGGTCAAAATCTTCGTGACAGTCCGTACACCCTAAACCGGCATGAACCGATTCTGAAAATTTTTCGGAATGAATGAAAAGCGAGACTTCTTTACCATTACGTTCGAGTGTCAATTCCTCATCGGAGTGACAGATCAGACATTCTTCCGTTTGAGAAAATATATTCAAATGAAAAAATATTATCAGAAAAATTGCTAAACTAAAAAGTCTTCGAAAAGAATTCATTTTTTCTTCAAAAAATATTGATGACACCAGATTTAATTTACTGTTTACGATTCAAATGATTTATAGTCTAAAAGACTACTTTTTATCGTAATATTACTTGATGAGTTTACTATCAAAAATCGTGCGCAAAAGAAACTTATAATTGTCCCGAAAACACGGTACAATTTTATTGAAATTCTTATTTCCCATTCGAACGAATAATTTGATTTTCAATTGTGAGAATTTAGTTTAAATATCTTTTTATCTAATAAATAAAATTTAAACTTTAATTTTCTCATGACTAAAAAGAACAACATCCAATAATAGGATAAAAGAGTGTAATATCTTGTCAAAGATATTGAGAATAAAATTATTTGTCAATAACAAATATTCTTTACGAAAATAAAATTATATTTTATTCCTTTACCTCTAAATCATCAGCACAAAATCAATCTTCTCTTGTAAAGAATTTTGAAGCCAATCTATCCCAATTAAGATCGTCAAGGTTTTCGAACTGACCAAGTAAAAGAGTATCTTCCTCATACTCTCCTTCTTTTCGCGAATCGGAAAGGGCTTTATTAATTTCTTTCTGATACTCTTCAATTTCACTCTGGTAAAAATCGACCGCGCTGCTGCCGATTTTCAATCCGCGAATTTCCGAGTCAATATTCTCTGCATCAATAATACATATCCAGTTTTTATCGTAAACGTTAAAATCTAATGGCTCCGGATTTTCAGCGAGCAAGTTGTTCAATTTTGCCACTTGTCCGCTTACCGGGGATTTAACCGAAATACTTCTTCTTCCCTGTTTTATACTGAATAAAGCCTGCCCCTTTTGAATATTCATTCCAAGATTAGGCAATTCAATACCATCAATTTTTCCGATGCATTTTTTAGCAAAATCATCTAATCCTACTTTAACGGTTCCTTTTTCTTCCAATGCAGCCCAGCTGTGTCCTTCAGCAATAAACACTCCCCCCGGAATAGCGAATTCTTCCTTTTGCGCTTTCATACTTTCGGATAAGTGTTTAATATGTACTTTAGGTTTTAACTGCTTGCGAATTTTATCCTGTCTTCTTATTAAAAATTTCTTTACGAGATCGAGCAATTCATCTTCAGTAAAAGGTTTTTGAATGTAATCCATTGCTCCGTATTTCATAGTTTCAACCGCAGATTCCACCGAAGCGTAACCTGTGATAATAATTACGTCAATATCGGGGCGCAAATGTTTAACCGATTTACAGACATCTTCACCGCTCATTTCGGGCATTTTGAGATCGGTAAATACAAAATCGTAATGGTGGGATTGGATAAGGCCCAAAGCTTCCTGCCCGTTTTCAACTGTATCAATCGAATAGCCGTCTAAAACTAAAATTTTTCTAAAACTGTCTAATATTACAGCTTCATCATCAACACAAAGAATTTTGGCTTTCGGGTTTTCAACTTCGGCACGTTTGAGTGTTTTAGCTTCACTGCTGAAATCTAAATTTAAGCTTACTTTAAGTATCTCTTCCCGTTCTTCTTTTAATTTTTTCTCCCTCCTATTCTTAACTATCATTCGGATCAGGTAATCTCCAATGACGAAAAGGATAAACGCAATTAATAAAAATAAAAGTGCCATTTAATGAATCTCCATTTTATATAAATTTTAAGTGTTTACTTTTTATTCGCCGCATAATGTAATGTTCTTTATTTCATAGGCTAAATCAGATGGGATAATTCTATAGAGCCATCCTTCGAAATAAGGGTCCTTTTCTATTATTGAAATATTATCTAAAAGATTATCGTTCTTATCTATAATAGTGCCTGTAATGGGAGAAAGAATAGTGTGCTTAAGTTCTTCCGAATTTAGATAAGCACAAGCGCTGCCTTGTATCGTATCGGTATTTATATCAAAGAATTCAATCTCGTTAAAACTGTCAATACATTTTAGAAAAAGATCAGTAACGCCAATTAACACCGAGCCTTCCCTTTCAAGCTTTAGCCAGGACGAATAACCTAGTTTGTACCATTTTGTCGGACATGGAACATAAAGAACTGAATCTTTCGTATCTTCTGTAACAATTTTCTTTTTTAGCGCTCTATAATTTAATCCTCGTTTAATCGCCGACAACAGTTCATCGAACGTAAAAGGTTTTGGTATGAAATCTATGGCCCCTTCGGTTAAAGACCGGACGGCATTTTCAACTGTAGAATAACCTGTTGTCATTATAATTGGAACTTCCAATTTTTTTTTATTTATCTCATCCAACAGTTGGAAGCCATCAACTTCGGGCATCATTATATCGGAAATTATAAGATCGACATCCTCTTTGTCTAAAATTTTAAGAGCTTCTTTAACATTTAAGGAATCAAATATTTTATAATTATCGAGCGAGGCGATCTTCTTAACAGAATCAATTATCAACTGTTCGTCATCAATAACTAAAATATTTTGATTAGCTTTCACTTGTTATCCTTTCGGGTTAACCGGTAATCTAACAATAAAGTTGGTTCCTTTGCCCACTTCACTTTCAACTTTAATTCTTCCATCGTGATTATCGATAATACCCCATGAAACGGCGAGCCCCAATCCGGTTCCTTTCTGTCCTTTAGTAGTATAAAATGGTTCAAAAATTTTATTGAGTTCATCCTGGGTGATACCGCAGCCGGAATCTATAACATGAGCTTCAACAAAGAGCCGTTTGCCTTCGCTGTCAATTTTCTCCCAACGCTGCCAGTCGCACCCTTTTTTTATACACCCTTCGAATAATCCCTGATCAGGGACTTCGAAACTGAAAATAGGGGAATTGCACTTTGGACAGAGTTTGGCTTTGTTTATAAGACTGATATTGCATTCGGGACAAAAGACTTCAACCATTTTATCAGTATGAATTTGAATTCCGAACTGATTTCTATTTCTACCATAGACCGGATCTAGATTAATGTAGCCTTCGTTTCCGTTAACCTTCGCCTTCATTTTAATAGAAGGCATATTTGCAATACGTACTTCATTGTCAATTAGGCTGTGACGTTTAGGGCAAACTGCTCTTTTAATCTGAGTAATTCCGTAAGGGGAAAGTGAAATTCCCTTAGTAACCAACGTTATGGTCCCATCCTTCCCTATTGCATCGGCCGCATTTACAATTAAATTAATGAATACCTGCTGTATTTGATTAGCATCTACAGTCAGCGCCGGTAATTCGGGGTCAAATTCTTTTTTCAATTCAATTCTATTTAACTGAAGCTGGTTTTCAACTACACTTGCAGCTTTAACAATTATATCGTTAATATCGGCGGAAGTTTTTTTAGGAACCGATTGCCGAGCAAAATCGAGTAAACTTTTTACAATTTCGCGGCTTCTTTTCGTTTCCCTCACAATTACTTTCAGATCTTCCTGCAGATCTTTTTGATCTTCCGTCCTTTTCAAAAGGAAACTGCTGTAAGTTAAAACTCCCGTTAGAGGATTATTAATTTCATGCGCCACTCCTGCAGCCAATCTTCCCAGCGATGCCATTTTGTCCGATTGGAACAACTGCATTCTAGCTTCAGAAAGTTTCTTAGTCATATTATTGAAAGAATCCGCAAGCAAGCCGAGCTCGTCATTTCTCTTATTTTCAATTGTATAACTTAAATTTCCGCTTGCTACGTTTTTGGTGGCAGTAAGTAATTGAGTAACCGGTTTACCGACCCATCGCTTTACAAAAAATCCAATAATGAAACTGATTGAGACAATCGAAATAATTGCGAACATGATCATTTTCAATTCAGCCTGCAGAACATTTTCGTCAACACTTTTCAAGCTGATCGTCACATCCAGAACGCCCAGCACTTTTTGATCAGGATCGTGTGCATGACACGCAGCCTCGGAACACGAAGGCTCGTTGTAAATCGGGTTGATGATACCCATTATTCTGGCAGAGTCGGGATCAAGACGGTAGATTCTAGTCCTTTCACTTATTCCAAGGCTTTCAATCGGCTGGTTTTCGGCATGACACACAAAACAAGCTTCCGCATTTTTATCGATAATTTTACCAATATCAGATGAATCTGCGGAATACATAATTTCACCTTCTTTATTTAAAACACGTACTTCTTTTATAGAAGGTTCGTTGCCGATAGTATTAATAATTTTATGAATGTGCTCTCTCCGATTGGCGAGCATATCGAAGTGGGTACTCTTCTTAACTGTTTCACTCAACTGATTTGCGTGTCTCTCAACTTCATCGAGTAATGCATCATTTGTAAATGTAATATTTACAAATGAGTAAACACCAATGATTGCAAGCGAGGTAAACCCGACGAGCACAATTAGTTTAAAACCAATATTATGTAAAAATTTTTTCACGGATAAAAAATCATTTTAGACTCTAAAATATACTTTTTAGGATAATTGGAGTAAAGTGTTTTATTTAATTCTTTTCCCCGGAATTTTTTTAGGAAAACTTATTTCAGCTTCGTGACACATATCACACGTAGGTTTAACAGAATAACTTTCAACATGACAATTTTCACACTCGAATTCCGTATGAGTTTCATCGAGGATTACACCTGTCACTTTGTGATCAAAGGTTTCTGCACTCCAAGGTTCATGACAATTGACGCAATTTTTATTCAAACCTGTAAATGTCTTACTCGACTTGTGACATTTACTGCAGCTCAAATCTGCGTGATAAGTTTTCAAAATAAATCCGGTAGCTTTTCCGTGATCAAACGGCGGCAGCTCTTTTGTTGTATGGCAGCTTTCGCAATTATCTGTATCGTGGCAAGAAGCGCATCTCTCATGCTGTTTTTCAAAACTCGGTTCTGCTTCGGCAACTTTTTCAAACTGCGAATGGCATTTAGCACAAGTTTCGTTTTTATGACACGAAGAACATTCAAGTCCGAATAACGCCGTATGCTCATTGTGATAGAAAGTTACCAATGTACCGTTTTCGTAATCATCGGTTTTGTAAACTTTTTTAGTCGGTTCAATTATTTTTGGGTGAACCCGTTCTTTCCTTTCTGATTTGGAAATTTTCGGCTCTGGAGACCCGGGCTTAACTTTTTGAGCATGACAAGATTCACATCCGGTATCGGTACTCCATTCACGGTGGCATTCTAGGCATTGTCTGTGGTAGGCTCCTTTCAGATCCGGTTTTGTTATATCAGCTCTTTTCCTTTCTTTTTCATGACAATCAACGCATGAAATAACATTTCCCGGAGGATTATAGTGGTGGCACATCGCACAGCCGCCGGACATTCCGGACATTTCGGCATGCAGTCTATGTGAAAATACCACTTTGGAATATAGATCCGATTGACCTTTGAATTGATCAATTGTAATTACATCGGGACTATCTTCAGGATTCATATGTATAGTTATCATTTCTTCCCGCGGGCACGGGACCAAACAAGGGTTGCGCTTTGTTGGTTGATCACAAGCATGACATGTTTTACATTCAACAGGCAATTTGGAATGATCTTTACCGATCGATTGACCAAAAACCGCACTTACAAAAAATATTACCGCTAATAAAATTTTGGTTTTCATAATTATATCCCCCTGATAGAATATTTTGTTTTTGGGGAAGTTTGCTTAACCGGTACCGCAATAACCGGAAAATTCTTTACTATCAATCTATACAGAAGAATTTCAATTGCGATGAATCCTAATGTTACCGATATTTCACCGATTGAAGGAAAGTAACCGTTTTGTGCATAAGGCGGTGTGTAAGCAATCAGGAAGTTATTTAACCGGTTTAGGAACACGCCGAAAATAACGAGAAATGAGGCAGTCAAAATGAGGGATCTGGAATTTCTAACTTCTTCCGATAAAAACATTCGCAGCGGTATTACTACTCCGATAATTATTTCAATTGAAAACATTACACTTTCCAATGTGAAGTCTGTAAGATAGACGAATGTTTCACGAATAAACATATCACCAATTTTGAATGCTAAATAAATACCCAATAAAGGCGCAACAATTCTTCCCAATCTTGACAGCACATCCATTTCAGGTTTAAGCCCGAATGATTTTGACGCAATCAGAGATTCCATAATAACCATTGGGAAACCGACTGCAATTGCAGAGAGCAGAAACAGAAGCGGAAGAACCGGAGTTTGCCATAACGGGTGCATCTTTGGTCCTGCAATAACCATTAGAGTTCCGAGAGAAGATTGATGCAGACACGATAAAACAACACCGGCAATTATGAAAATGAACATAGTTTTATCCAGTCCTCTATCGAGCGCCCTAAGCAGTTTGTCAACCGACTTATTGAGTTTGGAAAGCGCCCCAGGCAAATTAACTTTTCCAATAAACCGCTCAGTGACTATTGGTAAAAATTCAATGTAAAGAACGGTTAAATAAATCATCACACAAATACCGACTTCAAACAAAGCCGAATTACCGTTCCACATAATTAGCGGGTGCCATATATCGTAATAGCGTCCTAAATCTACACCGACACTGATTGCAACAAATGTATAACCCAAAAGGGCTGTTAATAATGCCGGTCTTGTAATTACATGATAATGTTCACGATGAATGATGTGACCCAATGCGGCGGTTGTAAAACCACCGGCAGCAAGAGCTACACCCGCGGCAACGTCAATCCCGATCCAAATTCCCCACGGATGCTGATTATCCAAATTAGTAACCGCACCAATTCCGAAGAAAAATCTTAGTGCGAGAAAAATCAATCCGTTTATCGCAATCATCAGGATCAGAACCACGGTAGGTGTAAAAAATTTATTCGGAAGCGGAGTTGGTTTCATATGTTCGTGCATTTTATTCCTCCTCCGATTTATCTTTATTTTTGGTTATGTACATTATGCCACCGAGTAAAGCATAAAATGCAACCGGAGGAATAAAGTATGCAAATATTCCATGCTGTATTGATTCGGAAACACCGGGTGCGGGTGCTGCTCCTAATTTTGGAAAATCCATTTTTTGAAAATCATTCGATGCGAGATACAGCCAGGAAGTACCCCCTACTTCGGTTTCACCGAAAATTTTATTTTTATATCTGTCCGGGTACAATTTTAACCTTTCCTCTGCAAGTTGAATTAGATCGCTCCGTTTACCGTAGGTTAAAGTTTCTACGGGACAAATATCCACGCAAGCGGGTAGCTTTCCTTCTTTTGTTCTTTCGAAACAAAAATCGCATTTCATAATTTTGGGTTCGAGAGCTTTTTCAAATTCAAATGCCGGAATTTGAAATGGGCAGGCAACCATACAGTAACGGCACCCGATACATTTACTACCGTCCCAAACTACCGATCCGTTTTCCTTTTTGCTGAAAGCGCCAACAATACACGCCGAAACACATGCCGGTTTATCGCAGTGCATACATTGCACTTTAAGATAGGTTGGAACATGCGGCTTATTTTCGGTTGGGTACTTATTAACAACTGTAAGGGCTGTGTCATCGGGTCTTCTTTTTTTATCAAACGTTGCTTCATCATTATACGATTCGATATTCCCCGCGGGCAGATCATGGGCTTGCTTACATGCCCATTCGCATCTTCTGCAGCCGATGCAGACAGTGGTATCAACCAGCACGCCCATCCTGTCAACCGATAGGATGTTTTCCGGTGCGGCTTCAGCTTTCTTAGGAGAAAGCACACTCATACCGGTAGCAGTGGCACCTACCGCCGCCGCTGTCTTTAAAAAATTTCTTCTACTTTGTTTTGCCATTTTTTATATCTCTGATATTTGAAGTTCTTCCGCAGCCATAAAAATTTTGTTTTACTGTAGCAACTTTTTATTAAAGTCTAATCGATTTTGAGGCTTATAGAAAATCATTTCTTTTTATAATATTAAATCAAATAGAATTAAGGACGTCATTATCTTCTACAAGATATTTATTACCCTTTTCTTTGTCAATATAAAAGTCAAAAAGATCGCTAACTCATTATTTTAGAAGACTTTAAATGAGCATAAAAATCGGGGCTGTCTTTTCGGAAAACAACTCCAAGATATTCAATAATTTACTTTGGGGATAAAAAAACTAATACTTTAGTGAGGAAAACGAATTTCAAAATTACTTTGAATTAGTAATTAATTCATTTTATGCTGGCAAACATTAGGTCTTTAATTTGGAAAGCAGCAATTCGGAAACTTTTTCTAAATCCATCGCAGCACCCGTCCATAGTTCAAATGACTTGGCTCCCTGTTCCAAAAACATTTGAAATCCGTTTATTGTTTTTGCACCGCGCGATTCTGCGATTTCCAGAAATTTTGTTTTGAGTGGATTATAAATTACGTCAAACACAATTTGATTTTCGTTAAATGATTCTGCTATTTCAGTTGCAGTATCATCAACGTCGGGACTCATGCCTATCGAAGTGGTGTTTATAATTAATTTTGAGCTGGAAAGTACGTCAACCAAATCCGGCGGGAAAAGTTCATAAGTTTTAATTGAATCAAAAAGCATTTTAGCCGCAAAATAATCTTTCATAGATTCCGCTTTTTGTTCAGTCCTATTAATAATATTTATTTTATTTACTTTAAAATTTCTAATCAGAGAATAAATAACTGCACGCGCCGCACCCCCGCCGCCGATAACACTAACATCGGTACCGTTTATATCATCTTTGTAATCTTTAAGTGTTTCGGAAATTCCGTGCACATCGGTGTTATAACCGTGTGTTCCGTTGGCTTCAAAAACAACTGTGTTAACCGCACCGACAATTGCCGCTTCTTCTGAAACATCATCCAGAAATTGTGCAATTTTTTCTTTGTGTGGAATGGTTACATTTATTCCTTTAAAACCCAAGGCAATCATTCCCTTTAAGGAAGCCTTTAAA
>JAENZU010000690.1 GCA_016841125.1 Melioribacter sp.
TATAATGGGTGTTACTGAAAAAATTATAGAGTTATCAGAATCCTACAAAGACTACACTTCCTCAAACTTATCCGAGCTTGTTAAGAGAAAATCTTTAAGTCTAAATGAAAAAGAAGCTGCTAGCAAATTATTGGAAATGATGCTTGATGCAGGATTTGATGAAGCAAAAATTGATGGATTAGGTAATGTTATAGGGAGAATCGGAAGCGGGAAGAAAGTAATAGCATTTGACGGGCACATTGATACGGTTGATATTGGCAATATGGAAAATTGGTCTTTTGATCCGCTTGGCGGTGAATTTATAGATGGTTTTGTTCACGGCAGAGGCACAGTCGATCAAAAAGGGGGCGTTGCTTCTTTTGTTACCGCAGGAAGAATAATTAAGGAATTAAATCTCGCTGCGGATAAAACAATATATTTTACCGGAACTGTTATGGAAGAAGATTGCGACGGACTGTGCTGGAAATATATAATTGAGGAATCAAAAATTAAACCTGATTGTGTTGTAGTTACCGAACCGACTAATCTCAATATTTACAGAGGTCAAAGGGGAAGGATGGAAATCAGTGTAGAGTTTAAAGGAGTTTCATCGCATGGTTCAGCTCCCGAAAGAGGAAAAAATGCTGTCTATGCGGCGTCCAAATTTGCTCAGCAAGTTGAAGACTTGAATTCAAATCTTCAATCCGATCCTTTTCTTGGGAAAGGTACTATTACGGTTACCGAATTTAAATCTGAAAGCCCTTCTTTATGCGCAGTACCGGATTACGCAAAATTGCATATCGACAGAAGATTGACTTGGGGAGAGGATATCGATTTAGCAATAAATCAACTGAGGCACCTAAATAAAGATTGCAATATTTTTGTTCCCGAATACAGTGAAACAACTTATACCGGCTTGAAGTATGGGATGAAAAAGTATTACCCAACCTGGAAGATTGATGAAACCGATGAAGTAATTGTAAAGGGAATAGAAGCTTTTGAAGCACTCTTCAATAAAAAACCTGTGGTTGATAAATGGACCTTTTCTACTAATGGCGTTACTATAAATGGAATTTATAAGATTCCCGTTATAGGTTTCGGTCCGGGCAATGAAGTTTACGCACATGCACCGGATGAAAAAATACCGGTCAGCGATCTTGTAAATGCCGCTTCATTTTATGCCTACTTTGCAGAGATATTTTAATATTAAGGAGATCGAATGAACTCAAATTTAAAAGGTAAACATTTTCTAACTTGTGATGATTGGACTAAGAAAGAATTAGACACCGTATTTGACACAGCTTTTGATTTGAAAAAGAAATTTGCACAAGAAGAACCAACTCTTTCTCTTCTTCACAAAACATTATTTATGATATTTTTTGAACAATCAACACGCACAAGAAACTCGATGGAAGCCGGCATGACGCAGCTCGGCGGTCACGCGCACGATCTTACCGCAGACAAAATGCAGCTTTCGCATGGCGAATCTGCTAAAGACACTGCAATAATTCTTTCTAGAATGGGACACGGCATAGCATCCCGAAACTGTTTTTATGGAATCGGGAATGAGTATCTTGCCGAAATGGCTCGCCATTCTTTGAAGCCTGTAATGTCTTTGCAGGATGATGTTTATCATCCGTTTCAGGGATTGGCGGATCTGATGACAATGTTTGAACATTTTGGAAATGATCTCAGCGGACTAAAAGTTACAGTATCCTGGGCTTATGCTGATACTCACTCAAAACCTCTTTCGGTGCCGCAGACTCAAATATTACTATTCCCCC
>JAENZU010000032.1 GCA_016841125.1 Melioribacter sp.
CATTTATATCCAAAGTTTCTGTTCAGATCAACTCCGTAGGAACCGCCATTTAAACTTCGGTTTTTTCTCCACATTCCTCCGCCGTTTGGATTAGTAGAACGGTTGTATTCATATCCATCGGGATTGAAACATGGAACAATAAATATCTCACGATTATTAACAAGATAAGTAACCTGAGGGTCTGTACCGTAATTTTCGAGCATATAAAAAGCAAAATACATTAATGTCGCCATCGATTGGGCTTCGCGTGCGTGAACCAATCCGTCGAACAATACTTGCGGTTCAGGTTCAGATGAATTCGGGTTATCCGAAATTTTGGCTGCCCAAATTGTTCTGCCGTTAAGTGTTGTTCCAATTGAAAATTTCTGTGTGATCAAGTTGGGGAAATTTGTGTACATCTCATCAAGTTTGGTTTCAATCTCGCTGTAGGTATAATATCCTCCCATGGAGCCGTAATCAAATCCTTCAACATTATATTTTAATTTACTTTCAAGCAGAGAGGCTTGTATTTCCTCTTCAGTCATTTTGGGTAAATTATTATAGTGACTTTCCCAATCTTCAATTAATACTTCAAAGCTTAAGCCTGCGGAGAGTAATCTATTGTAATCATCTTCATTCACAAAAGTAATTATTGAACCATCTTTGTCTCGACTAAGATGATCAATTTCTAACCCCAGCGATTTGAATTGTTCGATACTGTTTTGATTATCAAGAAAAATTTTGATTTTCTTATAAGAGTGTTCCTGAGCAAATGATATTGTGATTAAGCACATTACAATAATTGTAAAAAGTTTTTTCATTGTAGTTTCCCGGCAATAATTAGGTGAGTAATTTGATAATTATTATTCTGATTGAGATTATCTTGATTAAATGGAGCAGTAAAAAAATTGGGGAGTTAAGTAACCAAAAAATATATTGAATATAATTCATCAGCAGTTTTAAATATTAATAACTGCTAAAAAATAGTAAAATAGCGGTGCCAATTCAAAGTTAAAATTTAGTTATTTCATAAATCTTATATTAAGCGGGTACCTGTAAAATTCGCCGTCGTTGGATTTTACCGCGGCAATCACAACTACGATAAACGTAAAAAAGAAGAGCCCTATCAATAAAGGAATTCCAATTAGCACTATTATCATTACTGTAAATGCAATCGCATAAATTGATACGGAAATTTGGAAATTAAGGGATTCCTTTCCCTGATCATCTACAAACGGATATTCATCTTTTTTTATAAGCCAAATAATTAGGGGTCCGAGTATGTTGCCGAATGGAAAAACAAAAAAAGCGAATGCGGATAAGTGGCATAACATTCCCCACAATCTTTCATCTTTACTTAATTCAGTAGTGTTCATAGTATATCCTGTAATTTATCTTTTCGACGTATTGAGCGAACAGTAGTTTCACGTTTTCCCAAATATACATTTAGGAGCTAAAACTGTCAACGATACTCCCCTAGCGAGCATAAAGATTACCAAGGAAATCCAAAGTGCATAATTTTGCAGATCGTCTATTAATAAATAATACAAAGGGAAAAAGATCACAAAAGCACTTACAAGCATCGAATTTTTCATAGCCTTTGTTGCAGTCGTACCAATGTATATTCCATCCCAAATAAAACTGATGCTATTTATCACCGGTGATGCGGCAACAAAGATAAAATATGTCATTGCAACAGTTACCACCTCATCGTTATCGGTAAAGATTCCAATTATCGATTTATCAAAAATAAAATAGGCTGCGGATACAAATGATCCAAGAGCTAAACCCCAAAAGAAAGTGTACTTTATCACTAAAATTAATTTAGGTTTATCCTTTGCACCAATGAAGTTTCCCACTAAGCTCTCGGCAGAAAATGCAAACCCGTCAACGCCGTATGCAATCAGCATCCACAACTGCATTAAGATTGTGTTGGCTGCTAAAACTGTTTCCCCCATTTCGGCAGATTTGGCAGTAAAGAAACTCATAACCAAAATTAAACTGACCGTTCTAACGAATATGTCAAAATTGATGCTGAAAAATTTTTTGAATTTTTCGGCAAGCATGATCTTTCTAAATCTAATGAATTGATTGTAGCTGCTATATTTTTTGAGATATAAAAACACGGCGGTGATAAGTCCCAGATACTGAGCACAAACGGTACCGAGCGCTACACCGTCTGATTTCATACCAACGGAATAAATGAAAAATAAATTGAAAGCTACATTTGATATGTTGACTAATAGAGAAAGATATAAAGGGTATTTTGCATTCTGCATTCCAAGAAACCAGCCATGAAATGCGTATAAACTAAGCGTTGCCGGTGCTGCAAAAATTCGTATGAAGAAATATTCACTTGCAAAAAATTCTACTTCGGCGGTCGAATCCACCAAATAAAATGCTGCTTTACTAATAGGATATTGGAAAGCAATCAGTAATAACGCGGAAGCCAGGGAAACTATCAATGCTCTTCCAAGGATACTTATTGTTTCTTCGTTATTTTTGGAACCGAATGCTTGAGCAGTTAGCCCTGTTGTACCCATTCGCAAGAAACCCAGCCCGAGATAGATGAAATTAAATATCATCGAGCCGATTGCAATGGCGCCTAAATAAGAAATATTTTCGAGATGACCGACAACGGCAGTGTCGACCATACTCAAAAACGGAATAGATAAATTACTAAGGATATTCGGAATTGCTAGATTAAGTATCCTCCGGTTCAAGCCTGCTTAATCCTTGTTGGAATAGAGAGTTTCTGCTTTTTCGGCTGATGTAACAATCCCGCGTATCAATGATGAACTGAACCCGTAATGTTCCATTTGGTTTAATCCCGAGATCGTACATCCCTGTGGTGTTGTAACTTTATCAACTTCCCTCTCGGGGTGTGAACCTTCGGCAAGCAGCATTGCAGCAGCTCCCTTTGCAGTTTGAGCAGCCATGAATAATGCTTCTTCGGCATGGAAACCAATTTCAATTCCCCCTTGAGAAGCAGCTCTGATTGCTCGCATAAAAAATGCAATTCCGCATGCACACAAAGCTGTAGCAGGTACCATTAAATTCTCCGGCAGCACAACAGACTTGCCGAGTTTGTCGAAAATAGCAGTCGCTTCATCCATAAATTCTTTTTCGGAATCCAGTGCACTGATGCACGTCATTGATTCTTGAATTGCAATCGCAGTATTCGGCATTACTCTTACAACAGGTACATCTTCATTAAGTAGACTCTTTAACTGCTTAATTGTTACCGCGGATACCACAGACATAATAATATGCTTTTTCGGATTGATCAGATCTTTTATTTCCAAAATAAGATCATTCAACTGCTGAGGTGTTACAGCAATAATAATATTCCCAGCTTCGGTTACTGCAAATTTATTATCGGTTGTGCAGGTAAAACCTTCATCTTCAAAACCTTTAAGAAGCTGTTTCCTTCTTCTGGTTACAATGATATTTTTTGCTTTGTGTTCACCGGATTTCAATAAACCGTGAGCGATTGAGGCACCGATATTTCCGCTGCCGAGTATAGCAATTTTGTTTTTATTGTATGACATTCATTCCCCCGTTATTCTATTTTTAATGTTTCATTTTCTGATTTGGCAATTATTGCCGCACCGCAGGAATCACTCCAAACATTTACAGTTGTGCGGCACATATCTAAAATTCTATCAACTGACAAAATTAATCCGACACCTTCGAGAGGCAGGCCGATAGCTGAAAGTATGATTGTTATTGTTACTAATCCTGCCATTGGAATTCCAGCAGCACCGATAGAAGCAAGTAGCGCGGTAAATACTACTATTACTTGTTGCAAAAAGCCTAATTCAATTCCATAAGCTTGTGCAATGAACATGGCGGCAATACATTCATAAAGTGCTGTACCGTCCATATTAATAGTGGCTCCAAGAGGCAAAGTAAAACTTGTTATTTTATTTGATACCCCGACTTCATTCTCAACAGCTTCCATAGTTAAAGGTAAAGTTGCATTTGATGATGAAGTTGAAAATGCAGTGAGCAGGGGCGTGCTCATTGCTCTAAAATGCTTCCACGCGTTTAACCCGCCGAAAGTTTTCAACATTAATGGCAAAGTTATCATCGAATGGACTGCTAGTGCTAATAGAACTGCCAGCATGTAAATTCCCAATCTGCCGATCATATCAATTAAAAGTGCAGGTTCGCCCGCTTGTTCTGCAACAATCCCGGCAACAATACCTAATATTCCTAAAGGTGCAAATTTGATAATGAACAAAGTTATTTTCATCATCACTTCGAACACTGCATTGAAAAAGTCGGTTAAAATGACATCATATTTTTTTTCGACCTTATTAATAAAAAACCCAAAAACCATAGAGAAAAATATGATGGACAGCATGTCTCCGTTAAGGAAAGATTCAAATATGTTACGTGGAATAATATTTAAAAGTGTATCACCGAAAGATTCCTTTGCAACAGCCAAATTTTCTACTTCTTTAGTTAAGCCTAAATCCGCACCGACACCGGGCTGAAACAAATTTACGAAAACCAATCCAACCAATATTGCCAATATGCTTGTGGATAAATAATACCCAATAGTTTTAATCCCCAGCCTGCCGAAGCTTTCGCCGCTTCCGATATTGGCAACCCCCGATATGATAGAACTCAATATCAAAGGAACGATTATCATTTTAAGAGCTCTGATAAATAAGTCGCCCATCCACGTAACATACTCAACGTAATCTGTCAGGTACAACCCAATTAAAATCGCAATTAGAAACCCAATTAGAATTTGCCAGTGAAGTTCGATTTTTTTCATTTGATATCCGGAACTAGTTTAATGAAGGTTACCTAAAATCTCGTCACAGACTGCATAACCTTTTTTCGTAAATTTAAGAAAATTATCGCTCTGTTGAAAAAAGCCTTCTGAGATATATGATTCCACTAATTTTTTATTCCGCTGATTCCAATCGGTACCGAAACGATAATTAAATTTGTTTAGGTCTAAACCGCTGCTCCTCAGGGCTAGCATCACATATTCCTCTTCCATAAGTTCATTGTCTAAAATTTCAAAGCCCGCAGCTGCCTCACCTTTTTCATTAATAGATGATAAATAAAAATTAAGGGCCGAATAATTCCACCATCTTTTATTGCCGATAAATGAATGCGCAGATGTTCCGAATCCTATGTACTCTTTGTACTTCCAATAAACATTATTATGGATACACTCATAACCCGGCTCAGCAAAGTTTGAAACCTCATACTGCTCAAAATTATTTTCATTAAGGAAATCAATTGTAAACGCATAAAGATCGGCATCAAAATCTGAATCATGCATTTTAACTTTTCCATCCAGCACCATCTTATTTAATATCGTTCCCCTTTCCAAAATTAAACTGTATGCTGAAATGTGATTGATGGGTAAAGATACGGCAGTCTCTAAATTCTTTTTCCATTTTGATTTTGATTGTCCCGGCAGATTAAATATCAAATCCAAACTAATATTTTTGAAGCCGGCTGATTCGGCATTTTGAATTGTACTCACTGCGGTTTCAGCATCATGAATTCGCGTTAAAAACCTTAGTTCCTCTGCATCGAATGATTGAACACCAACACTTAATCTGTTTATGCCTATGGATTTAAATTCCCGCAGTTTATTGAGATCAACTGTTCCCGGATTTGTTTCTAGTGTAATTTCTGCATTGTTTGACAAATTAAAATTTGCAGCAATAGTATTGAGAATAGATCCTATATATTCTGCATCCATAAACGAGGGAGTTCCGCCGCCGAAGAAAATTGAAATAATTTTTCGATCAGCTGAATAAATCTTTGCCTGATTAACTATTTCAGTAATGAGCGCATTTCTGTATTTTTCAAAGTCATCATATTTAATAATGGAATAAAAATCACAGTAGATACATTTGTGATCGCAAAATGGAATATGAATATAAATGGCTGTTTCTTTCAATTTATAATCCAACTGTTACTACTATCTATAATTAATAATTGAATTGAAGCACAATATAAAAGATTTTGTATTTAATCGGCAGGTGTAAAAACTCAAATCGCAATCAGAATATTGAAAAAAAAGGCTGTCTCATAAGTCGAAATTGATATGTCATCACAATGAAAACGAAAACTCAAGCACTGAATCAAGATAGATTCCAGTTTGCATAAGAATGACAACTTTGCTTTTTGACGTTTAAGACAGCCTTCTAAATCCTAAAGAATTCCGAATGATAAACCGGCAGTAATAGTTCCTGTTTTTGCAGCTTTATAATCCACATTAAGGTTTAAAATAACAAGTTTTAGAGACAATCCGGCTGTAAACGCAACACTGTTATTTCCATCTAAATCAAAACCAACATTAACAGTTTGAGGACCGGCTGGAGTATCATAGTTGTAATCATAAGAAACAGTAGTAGTAGAAGACTCTGTACTCAGACCAACGTATGGAGTTACTGCAAATATGCCGCCAAAAGTTTTACTAGCGTAAACTCCGAATTGAGTTGCACTACTTTCAAAAATATCACCAACTTTTAGATTCTGATAATAACCGCCTACACTCAAATCAACCGGGAGAGGTTTTTTAAACCATACATTTGTATTATGTATAAGACCAAAACCATAAAATGTAAATTTTCCAAGATCTTGAATATCAATGGAAGGGAACCATCTTAGGACTACGTTTGTGCCGTATACTGTTCCAAGGGTTAATTGGATATTTGCCGAAGGAAGAAGTGTTAATCCATCAAGATAACCATTCACATCTTGTATAACTTCTTCATATGCAGCAATTTGTTGACCGCCAAGAGTAGCACCAGTAAATCTTACGTTTAAATATTCGTCTTTACTACCAATAATTGTCGGACCGCTAAAAGAAACTGTCCACTCATTTGATAATAATTCGGCTCTTGCAGCTTGGTAATCGGGAGAAAAGGGGTTTATCCCGGAATTGGCTAATATTGCATCCGCTTGAGCTGAATTGTATCTAAAAGTACCAGAGGTGCTAAAGGTTTCTTCGTCAGTTGAGAAAAATGTTCCGTTTCCCATAACCCTAACCCGAAGAGTAAATCCCAACTTTACAGCATCAGGCGGATAAGCAAACCAACCGGAATTAAGATTTGAACCAAATCCATTTACGATTGGTGCTACATAAGATTTTGCAGCGTCAGAAGATAAATAAGAAAGAGTCTCTTCTAAACTCTGTGCAAATGTAAACGAATTTGATACAAAGAAAAATGTTAGAACAAGTGTAAATGATTTTTTCATCTGCTTTCTCCTAATGTTATAGTACTTTTAGTTAAATTTAATCAATACTGACACGCTAAAAAAGACATTTTATTTAATTTTTGGAATTGATGAGTTCCTTTGCACTCTCCATTCCGGCTTCGGTAACTTTTTCACCGCTCAATAGTTTTGCAATCTCTTCAATTCTTTCATCATCAATTAATTCCCTAATGGTGCTTACAATTCTTTCACCAATTTTCCTTTTTTCAACACCGTAATGATGATCGGCTAAACTGGCAATTTGCGGTAAATGTGTAATAGCAATTAATTGGTGAAATTTACTCAATCCTTTAATTGCCTGACCAACCATTTGAGCAATCCTGCCGCTTACACCCGTATCAATTTCATCAAAAATCAATAATGGCAGTTTATCATTTTTTGCCAGCAGCGATTTAAGCGCCAGCATCACTCTTGAAATTTCACCGCCGGATGCTATTTTGGCAAGTTGTTTAGGAGACTCTCCTAAATTAGTTGAAATTAAAAATTCAACAACATCATAACCGTTACTGTTAAATTTATATTTCTTTTCTTCTATTACCAAATAATTTTGTGTGCTCTCCGTCACTCTCTCATTTTCAAAAGAGACTTTAAAAACTGCATCTGCAATTCCTAGGTTCGATAAAATTTCCACTATTTCTTTTTCAATTTTTCCGGCAGTAATTCTTCTCTGCTTGGATAAATCAACAGCCGCTTTACCTGTCTCAATTCTTGCGGCATCAATTTCTGATTTTAATGAATTGATTTTATCGGAGAAATTATCTGCCAGATCAACTTCGCCGCCTATCTTTTCTCTGTAATCAAGAACAGAATTGAGAGAGCCCCCAAACTTTTTTTTGAGTGAATTAATTGCGTTAAGTCTTCTTCTCATTTCTTCAAGCCGGTCAGGTTCTAAATCAATTCTATCTCGATAATCTCTAATAAATTCAACTATATCATTCAGCATCGCCATAATAGAATCTGCCTCTTCACATTTTTCTGCAAACGAGTTATCAATCTTTTTCAGTTCAACCAAAATATTCTGAACATCCCCGAAATTATCATAAATCGGGTTGTCCCCTTCGTAAAGCAGATTAAAAGCATTTGTTGTTTTTTCGAGCAGTTGTTCGGAATTTTCAAGTATTATCAGCTCATGCTCCAGTTTATCATCTTCACCAGCTTCGGGATTTACCGTATCGATTTCCTTTATTTGAAAAAGAAACAGATCTCTTTTTTTTCTCAACTGAGCTACTTTGTTTTGCAGATCCCTTAAATTGGATAGTAAAGAAATTAGAGTATTTTTTTTATGAGTAAACTCAGATAATAATTCGGAGTAACCTCCAAATTCATCCAGCACTTCGATATGCGTTTCCGACCTCAAAAGAGACTGATGTTCATGCTGCCCGTGAAGATCGACCAGTAAATCCCCGGCTTCTTTAATTAGATTAAGTTTCACCGGTATATCGTTTAGAAAACATCTATTTGATCCTTTAAGAGATACTTCTCTGCGCACAATCAATTCCGGTTCGATATCAATATCATTATCAACTAGAAGACTTTCAATTTTCTTATTGCTTTGAACATTAAAAATACCTTCAACAATGGCTTTCTTTGAACCCTTGCGGATAATATCAGTTGAAGCTCTTTCGCCGAGCAGCAGTCCAAGTGCATCTATTAATATAGATTTACCCGCTCCAGTTTCACCGGTAATTATGTTGAGCCCTCTTTTAAACTCGATATTAATATTTTCGATTAAGGCGTAATCTGTAATTTGCAAATTAGATAACATAGAATTTTCCAAAGGATTTATTCAAATATAATTGATTATAAGAAAACAATTAATAGGTTAAATAAAAATTTACTCCATTACCCGATTTATTTGACTTTTGAATTTCCTACCATTATATTTGTAATCTAATTTGAAACGCTCTTATAAGTACTGAAATTAAAATACATCGCGGGGTGGAGCAATTGGTAGCTCGTCGGGCTCATAACCCGAAGGTTGTTGGTTCAAGTCCAGCCCCCGCTACTAAAAAAGAAAACCTCACACGAAAGTGTGGGGTTTTTCTTTTTTAAAGAGTTTTCAAAGATTTGTTGAGAAGTAAACAAATCACTCTTGTGTTAACTATTTTAAAAGTCAGCAGAGCAATTAGTAGCTCATCGGGCTCATATTCCGACAAAGTCGGAATGTTGGTTTTATTACCCCCCCTCTACTAATAAAGAAAGCCTCACACGAAAGTGTGGGGTTTTTCTTTTTTAAATAGTAATCGGCAAGAATTGATTATCAAGTTGAGCGAATCAGTTTTTGTGATTCGCGAAGTCCCTATGATTTTTATCGGGATCCGGCTAACCTCCGAATTGCAAAATCTAATTAATTAAAAGTTTTTTTGATCAATAAATTGAATATTTAGCTACATTCAATTGATTTGGGTTAATGCACTTTAGTCCAAAATTCTCCAATAAAAAGTGCTTACAAGATCTTAATGTAAATCGAGTTAATTACTAGGTCATTCAATCTTTTTACTCTTAATTTTATCATTGTAAATTTTAATTAGAATATTTAAGTTGATAAAAAGATGTGGTAGTTTAATAATAGATTTGAGTTACGCAAATATGGTTAAAGCGGCTTTACTAAATTCGGTATTAATATATGTCATAAATTGGTTTGTACAAAATTATGGCTCTAATAATTAATTTTTAACAAGCGAATTTTTAATTTATAAAAGAGGCAAAACTTGGATATTAGATCACTGGCAATTTTCCTTTTTCTTTTCACATCTAATTTATCATCTGCGCAAAATACTTTTTGGGAAAATGTTGAAGAACCTAGCGGGGGAATTCTTTTTTCAATTATAGTTTATGAAAACGATATTTATTCAGCCGGATATGGTGGAGTATATAAAAGTACCAATCACGGTGAAGATTGGATATCTTTAGGACTTAGAGACCAGATAATTCAGAAAATAAATATCACGTCAAATTACATATTTGCAATTTCAAATTCCGGGTGTTACCGAAAGAATTTATCGGATTCGACTTGGATCAATGTTAATAAAGGCCGCTGGCAATCTATGTTTGCAAAAGATGCTAATATATTTGTGGGTTCAGAAAACTATGGATTATTTAGATCCACCGATTTTGGGAATACCTGGGTTGAGACAAACAATGGAATCAATAATAGGGATATTGAGGAAATTTTCATCACTTCCAATAATATTGTTTTAGCGTCAGCATCCGGAACATCCGGCTCCGGAGTTTTCAGAAGCACAAATAATGGAGATAGCTGGGAAAGAATAGACTCTTATCAGTTTACCTGGAATTTTGAAGGAATAGCCGAATATAACAGTGTTTTATACGCTTTTGATTTTTCTAATTCTGCAAAGGTTTACAAGAGTACAGATTTCGGGTTAACTTGGCTTTTACCTGAAAATGCAACAGCGCCTTCTGATTTTATTCAAGCAATTTTTGTTGATCAATCCGGCATTTATGTTGGAGTTTACCATTACGGTATTTTTAAATCTACTGACGAAGGAGTAAATTGGACAGAAAATAATAGTGGAATAAACAACAAAAACATTCTATCAATAAATTCTAAAAATTCGAATCTCTTCTGTACATCCTACGATGGTGTTTATAGATCATCAAAGGCTAATCTTTATTGGCTAAAAAAAAGTAGCGGAATAAAAAATATTTGGATTACAACTCTCACAGCATACGAAAATAAACTTGTAGTCGGTACTTACGGTTCGGGTTTGTTCATTCTTGAAAATAATAGATTTAATAGATTGAACTTGGGCTCAGGTTTGATGTTTATTATTGACATAAAAGTTACAAATGACGGTATTTATGTTTTGTCATCAAGTTGGACAAGCGGAAGCCAAACCAAACTTTACTATTCTCCTCATAATGCCGGATATTGGAGTAATATAAATTATGGTATCGGCGGATCATCCCAGTGTTTAGATTTAAATGATAAATTTATCTTTGTTGGTACTGATTATGGTTTATTTAGAAAATCGTTCACCGGAATTTGGGAAAAGCTAACCAATGGAATTCCGGATAATTTAAATACCTCAAGTGTTGCAGCTTCAGACTCAGTTGTTATTGCTGCAAATGGAACATCTTATATTTACAGAAGTACCGACCATGGAAGTAGCTGGAAAAAAATTCACATTCAAAATATTTTTTCGGCTAGAATCGTCTATTCAAACAAAAGCGGCGAATTTTATATCGGAAGCAGTCAAATTAATAGAACCTTTAAATCTGTTGATTATGGAATGACATGGGTAGAAGTAAACTTTCCCGGGTTTAATTCCGAAGTACAAGCTATTTTTAAAAATCGAGATGAAATATTTATTGGACTCTCTCGCGATGGAATATTATTAAGTCAAGATGATGGTGAAAATTGGGAAAGAAGTAATCTTGGGTTAGAATCAAAGAACATCACTAGTTTTGCTATTCTCGAAAACAGAGCGTTCGCCGGTTCAAGATATAACGGATTGTACAGAAGAATAATCGATATGACTTCACCAATTTCAAATGATAGCAGCTATAACAGCAAAGAGATAACTTTTAAATGGACTTCATCTTCGGGGATTAATCAGTATAGACTGCAATTATCCGAAGACTCACTATTTTCAAACCTCTTGTTAGACAATCAAAATATTTTTGACACCGCTTATACTCCAGCTTATTTGGATTACAATAAAATTTATTATTGGAGAGTAAGCAGTGTTACCAAATATTGGGATAATAAATTCACGGCTGCTCAAAAAGTTGAAATTGGGAATCCGGTATCATTTCATCTTTACCAAAATTATCCGAATCCTTTCAATAATGAAACAACTATAAAATATGAAGTTCCAAAATTGAGCTGGGTCAAACTCGAGCTATTCGATATTTTAGGCAGGAAAGTTACAACACTATTTAACGAGCAGAAAACTCCTGGGTCTTATAATTATTTGTTAAAGAGTAGTGAGTTAGCTAGTGGAGTGTATATTATAAAAATTAGTTCGGAAAATTTTTCACAATCAATTAAAACATTACTACTAAAATAATATAACCTGCTACACATTATTATTTCCATGTAAAATTATGAATTTCTAAAAATTGATAAACTCGTCTAGCGAAATGACTTAAAGTCAGCGCTGAGCGGATATCGCGAATTATCATTTCAGAAAATTGGGCACGCCAAAATTTGATTCTATTTTTTTTTGAACAAAAACGGGTTTCGCGGATTATACTTTTATACACAATAAACGAATAGTATATTTACAGTAATTTAAGGAAGTATGAAATGAGAAGCCCATCAACATTCAAAACGCTCGTTACCATATTAATTCTGATACTCATCGGCGGGTGCGAAAATCATTCGGAGACCATCGAAAGACCTGAAAAAATTGTAAGTAAACGAGTTACAGTTTACGATACAGAAACTTATTCCAAATTAGCCGATCTATGGAAAAAATATTATGACCAATTTCCATCGGAGGATTCTTACGCAAATTGGATGTATGCAGCACGCTACGCAAATTGGGAAGATTACAAATCGCTGCTAGAAGAGGGAGTGAAAAAATATCCGGCAAATCCAACACTTCTTTATTTGAAAGCTTTGACTATGCACGGAAGCGGCAATAATTCTGAATCAGTCTCATTGCTCGAAAAAGCCGTTGAATTAGATCCTACTTATATCGATCCATGGTTTGGTCTTGCGGTTGATTACATGTCATCGGATCAACATAAAAAATTTGAAGATGCATTGAGCCATTTACTAATGCAGGGTGCTATTGCCGAGGAGGTAATGGACTATAATTACAACATCCTCAGTTTGCTGGAAAAAGATGCTATTCTTATCACGAACGGCGACAATGATACTTACCCCTGCTGGATACTCACTCGCATTGTAAAATTCCGACCTGATGTAAAAATAGTCAACAGAGCGCTGCTGAATAAGGAATGGTATCCACCGTATATTCAATCCAATGGGATGCCGGATTTTATCAGCAATGACGAACTAAACAATTTTCGAGAAGAAATTCTTGCTAAGATCAATAATGGTGAAGTGGAGATGCCGCAGTATGGACCCTTTGCCGATACATTGATTTCTCTGATAATTGACAAAGCAGTTTCTGAGAGTAAGCCTGTTTATCTGGCAGCTACTCTTTTCAGATCAGAAATGATTGAGAGATACAGTGAAAAGGGAGTGGATTTAGGATTCGCCACCTTAATTTCGAAAGCTAAAAAAGATTATCCTGAATTATTAGAGAATGTAATTGACAAATGGGTTCACGAATTCAGAACTGCCGGACTTAACAGCTGGAGTGTGCGATATGGCAAAAAATCCTCCGCGGGTATGCATTTAGTAATGAATTACGGTGCCGCAATTTATGCATTGATTGATGAGGTAAAACGATATTCTCCCGATAGTCAGATTGAATTATACAAATGGTACACAAACAATCTTGAAGATTTAATACCTCCCGAAGAAATTGAGAAACTGAAAAATAAGTGGTGCGGATTAACAAATATCAAAGAGATTAAAGATTGGTGCGAAAATAAATAAATTTATCAGATGAATCCTGACTGGGAAAATCTTTTCGCTGCCCGCAAAGGTAATCAGAAAGCGTTTGATCTGATCTACGAAAAGTATAGCGGCAGACTTCTTTCAATGGCTGTATTGATTATAGGATCATTGGATCTTGCCAAGGATGTTGTGCAGGAAACCTTTATTCGATTGCTGAATGCAAAAGTGAAAGACAGTGATGGAAACTTAAAATCCTATATATCAACCATTACTTACAGGTTAGCGTTAAAAGAGAAATACCGGAGAGGTAAACTTAGAGATATAGATAATTTTGAATTTTCTGATAACTCACTCTCACCCTTAAATAACCAAATCGAGAGAGAAGATCAGATAAACATATTCAATGCTATAACCTCTCTTCCGGAAGACCAAAAGAATATTTTAATACTTCGCTTCTATGGAGGATTAAGCTACGAAGAAATCGCCGCTGTTGAAAAGCTTCCTTTAGGAACTGTTAAGTCGAGGATCTTTTACGCGGTAAAGGCAGTCCGGGATAAATTAAAAGCTATGGGAGTTTTGGAATGAAGCATTACGACGAAGATACAATCTTAGAGTATATGATTGAAACATATGATGATAAAACGGCATCGGAAGTTTC
>JAENZU010000691.1 GCA_016841125.1 Melioribacter sp.
AATTTTAAAGTATTGAAATTATTTTTGGCAACTCCCTCGGCACTCACCATCTGGGTAAATGTTAGACCCGCCCCGAATTGTTTTGAAATTTTACGAAATGGGGCGTCGGAAACCTCAGCCATTGGGGCTAAAAGTAATTTATTGCCTAAATCTAGATTTCCAATTTTCATCGAAACAATTCACTTCTGTCTAACATCATTTAAAGTTTAAAATAAAAAATGCTGAATATACAATTCAGCATTTTCATTAGAACTAATCTTCTTTACTATTTTCTTTTTTTTCTTTTTCTTCGAGTAGAGCTTTTCTCGAAAGTGAAAACTTACCGTTTTCAATCTTAAGCAATTTAACTTTAATCAAATCACCTTCGTTAAGAAAATCGCTTACCTTATTAACTCTGCTGGTATCAATTTGTGAAACGTGCAGTAAACCCTGCAGTCCCGGAAGAATTTCAACAAAAGCACCGTAATCTGCAATCTTCATTACCTTGCCTTCGTAAACCATTCCAACTTCGGGTTCCGCGGTAATCTGTTTGATATACTCTTTTGCCTTCTTTGCGGATTCAGAATTCAAACCTGCAATGTTAACAGTTCCGTCTTCTTCGATAAAAATTTCTACACTGTAATCTCTTTGAATACCCTGCACAGTTTTACCTGATGGACCAATAAGAGTACCGATTTTATCTTGCGGAATTTTACAGGAAAGCAATGTAGGTGCGTGGGGCGAAATGCTTTTACGCGGTTCTGCTATAGCTTCTTTCATTTTATTCAAAATGAAGATTCTGCCTTCTTTCGCTTGTTCCAAAGCTTTTTTCATAATTTCAAATGAGATACCTTGAATTTTAATATCCATCTGGAAAGCTGTAATTCCATTTTCAGAACCTGCAACTTTGAAGTCCATATCACCCAGGTGATCTTCATTTCCAAGAATATCAGAAAGAACAGCAAATTGATCGTCTTCTTTAATCAATCCCATTGCTATACCTGCAATAGCACATTTAATTGGTACGCCGCCATCCATAAGTGCGAGTGAGCCTGAGCACACAGTAGCCATTGAAGATGACCCGTTAGACTCTAAAATATCGGAATTCAATCTAAGTGTGTAGGGGAAATTTCCTTCAAGAGGAACAACCTGCTTTAATGCTCTTTCTGCAAGATTACCGTGACCTATTTCTCTGCGACCAACACCGCCGTATCTTCCGACTTCGCCAACTGAGAAAGGAGGGAAATTGTAGTGAAGCATAAAACGTTTTTTATATTCGGTTTGAAGACCGTCAACAATTTGCTCATCGCTTTTAGTGCCAAGTGTAAGAGTCATTAAACTCTGTGTTTCTCCTCTTGTAAAAAGTGAAGAACCGTGAGTGCGGGGGAAAATTCCCAGTTCGCATGTTATCGGTCTTATCTGAGTTGTATTTCTTCCGTCGAGTCTTAAACCTTGTTCCAGTATCCGTTTACGCATCAAATCTTTTTCAATATCATGCAGAATTCCTTTGATCACAATTTCCTGTTCAGGAAATTTTTCCTCCAAAGCTTCTAAAACCGATTCATTCAATTCGCGGTTTTTTTGCGATCTTTCTTCTTTGGAAAGTACGCTTGCAACTAGATCGTTATACTTTGAATAGGCAAGATCATTTACATCCTTAACCATTTCTGCATCAATTGCATCTTCAGGTGAAGCGGTTTTTGGTTTACCGCATTGCTCCTGAAGTTCTTTCTGCATACTTACTATTTTTTTAATTTCTTTGTGTGCAAAATCAAGAGCCTCC
>JAENZU010000692.1 GCA_016841125.1 Melioribacter sp.
CTGAAGATCGTGCGATGCAACATAAGCAAACTGTTCCAATTCTTTATTAGACCTTTCAAGATTCTCCAGCAGTTTGAGCCGATTCTCTTCGGCAATTTTAAGCTCGGTAATATCGGTTGCGGAAGTATATAAAGTTTCTCCAAACGGCGCTGTTACCCAATTAAGCCAAATGTACGAACCATTTTTATGTTTGTACCTATTAACAAAATTGATTGTAGGTCTGCCGTCTTTCAATTTTTCAACTTCTACAAGTGTAGGTTCAATATCATCCGGATGAACAAATTCAAGAAACGGTTTGGATAACAATTCTTCAATTTCGTAACCCAGTGTTGCTTCCCAGGCAGGATTTACTCTTTTAAAATATCCATCAGTACCGGCAATTGCGAGAAGGTCTAATGAAACATTAAAAAACCGGTCTCTCTCTTCTGCTGCTTTTTTTGCTTCAGTTAAATCAACAATATCACCAATAAAGAAAGTCGGGTTACCCTGGAAATCTCTCAACAATACAACATTTAAATTAACCCAAACTTCACTGCCGTTTTTATGCAGCATTGTTTGTTCCATGCCATAAGATTCTTTTTTTCCTTCTAAAAGTGAACCAATTTTTTGATAACTAATTTCTAGGAATTCGGGAGATGTAATATCGGGCCAGCTCTTTTCTAAAAATTCCTCTTCAGAGTAACCGAGAATATTGCTAAAACCTTTATTAATCTTCACAAATTTGCCGTCAGCATCAGCCATTGCACGTCCAATTGCTGCGCGGTTAAATGCATTTTTAAACATTGTTTCGCTTTCTTGAAGTTTTGCCTCCATTTCTTTAAGCCTCGATATATCTATACCCATTCCCGCCAAAAATACTTGCTGGTCAATTTTTACCTGCTTGCCGGTAAAATAATATGCTGTTTGTGAATTATCTTTTGATATTAGGTTTGCTTCAACAGTAACCGCTCCCTCGGCAAAAACTTTTTGAATACTGGCGCCTATTTTATTTTTCTCATCACCGTCAAATAAATCCAAGGGACTTATCTGCGCCATTTCCTCGGCAGAATACCCGGACACTACTTCGAAGTTTTTGTTCCATTTTATAAACTTACCTTCAGGACTTATCTGATAAAACAACCCGGGCACAGAGTTAATCAGCTGATCATTAAAATTCTTTTCACGCATAATTTTATGCTCCGCTTCAATTCGTTCTGATATATCTCTCATAACACCAACAAAACCGCTTACTTTTCCAGCCAAGTCGTATTGATAAAAAACTCCGGTTTCACCATAAAAAACTTTTCCATTTTTTTTCTTATAATTTGTATGATAGGTAAATGGCTCGGAAAAATTGTGGTTTTTAATAGCTTCACCCATAGCTTTAAACTCTTCGATCGAATCGTAAATAATTGATGTTTGCTTTCCGATAAGTTCATCTTTTCCGTAACCGAACATTTTCACAAAACTATCGTTACATTCTATAATTTCTCTATTTGTGTTTGCCACCAATAATCCATCCGACATATTATTAAATAAACTGCGATATTTTTCTTCATTCCGTTTTAGCTTTTCTTCTGAATACTTTTTAGCGGTAATATCTTGAATAGTAGTAATAAAAAATAGCGGAGCTCCGTTATTGTCTTTGTGCAGGGCTGTTGTTACATCAGTCCAAATTACTCTGCCGGATTTATGAATATACCGTTTTTGATAGTGAGCGGTTTCCGATTCACCTTTTATCAACGAGTCAACTATATTCTCGCTCTCTTT
>JAENZU010000693.1 GCA_016841125.1 Melioribacter sp.
TTCACCGTTCGATTGCTGGCTTACTTTGCGCGCAACAAAAACTTTGGCGGTACGAATGAAGCAGCATGAAATTAACGCAAAAGCAATTGCGGAATATCTTCTTGATTCTTCAATCGGTAAGAAAGTACTTTATCCCGGTTTACCTCAACATGAGGGGCACGAACTTGCTAAAAGGCAGATGAGCGGTTTCGGCGGAATGGTATCGGTAGATTTCGGAGATATCGAGACGGCAAAAAGATTTTGTAAAAATATTAAAGTATTCACACTTGCGGAAAGTTTGGGCGGAGTTGAGAGTTTGGTCTGTCATCCCGCATCTATGACTCATGCTTCAGTACCAAAAGAAGAAAGAGAAAAATTCGGATTGACCGAAAGTTTGATAAGGCTTTCCGTTGGAATTGAAGATGTTGAAGACTTGATTGCAGATATTGAACAAGCTATAAAATAAAATATAAAATCACGGAGAAGAAAATGTCGGAAGACAAGAAAATTAAAAAGGAAGTTTCGGTAGACGATACTAAATATTCGATGGACACACATTTGATCTACGGTAAGAATATTTCAGATAAATGGGATTATTCGCATCACGTTACGGCGCCTATTTCATCCTCAACAACTTTTAGGCTCGATTCGGCAGAGCGCGGGGCTGCGGGATTTACTCAATTTGCGAATATGAAAGAATTAGATGATCATACGCCTATTTTTATTTATGACCGTTTGGGAGAACCGAATAAAGATATTCTCGAGGAAAATTTAGCTTACGTTGAAAAGGGGGAAATGGCTGTCAGCTTTTCAACAGGAATGGGAGCGATTTCGGGTGTGCTCGGAATTTTAACAAAATCAGGCGATGAAATTATTTCCCATTCTACACTTTACGGATGCACAATTTCTTTATTCAATAATTGGTATCCGCGTTACAACATAAAGGTAAATTCTATTGATTTAACAAACATCGAAAATATTCACTCGGCTTTGAATGATAATACTAAAGTAGTTTATATCGAATCTCCGGCAAATCCAAATCTAGATATTATCGACATAAGAGAATTAAGTGCGACGGTAAGTGAGATCAATAAATCCCGCTCGGAAGAAAACCAAATTAAGATAGTTGTCGATAACACATTCGCAACGCCGTTCTGCCAAAGACCATTGGAACTGGGCGCCGATTTTGTGGTTCACTCATTAACCAAAGGCATTGGCGGTTTCGGGACTGACATGGGGGGCGCGGTTATTGGGAAAAAGAAGTACCGCGATATGCTTTTACTTTACCGCAAAGATTTCGGGGCGGTACTCAGCCCCAGAAGCGCGTGGACAATTTTAACCTACGGTCTTCCCTCGCTTGCTCTGCGCCAGCGCCAGCAAATCAATTCTGCATTAAAAATTGCAGAGTATTTAGATAGTCATCCTAAAGTAGATTTTGTAAATTATCCGGGTTTAAAGTCATTCAAATATCATGAAGTTGCCAAAAAGCAAATGCTGGATTTTGATGGAAATTTTGCTCCCGGAAGCCTAATCTATTTTGTGCTAAAGGGGAAAGATCCTGCAGAGAGTAAAAAGATCGGGTCGCAATTTATGGATTATGCAGCAGACAACGCTTACACTTTAACACTTGCCGTAAGTTTGGGGCATACCAGAACACTAATTGAGCATCCGGCTTCGATGACACACTCGGTTGTTCCGCCAGAAAATCTGCACGAAAGAGGTTTGGATGCCGGCGGTGTCAGGTTTGCAGTCGGACTTGAAAGTA
>JAENZU010000694.1 GCA_016841125.1 Melioribacter sp.
CTAGGAATAAATTTAGTTTTCATATCTTGAAGGAAATCCAACAATCCGAATTCTCACGCAAACTTATATTCCCGCAATTTATCGGATCAAATTTAGCACTAAAATTGTGGGAATTTTAATAAATAATGAATCACCTATGGATATCTTCTACAATAATGCAACCCCGATGGGGCTGATAAATCAAAATTATTCGAACTCCGTTAGGAGTTCCATTATTTTAGATTTGAATTTTCAGATTAGGTGTTAAACTTCGTATAAGTTTCACGCATTTTCATAAACTGGATTGTTCCGCCAGTATTCTGAGATTTCATGAATGAAATCTCTACGAAGATTATATAATAAACATTTTGCCCATATCTATCTAGTTCAAAGTAGGGGTCGAATATCTTCGACCCATAAAAACTGTAAATTTTTAATAGCGAATCACACCCAAATTGCATCTAACTTATTAAAATGAGCTTTAAAGATATTTAAAACAGTGCAACCCTCAAGGTATCCCGCAATTATAAGAACAATTCTCCTCGAGGGTTTTTATGGCTTAATACTTTGAAGGAAATCTAACAATCCAAATTCCCGCGTAAACTTATATTCCCGCAATTTATGGAATCAAATTTTGAATTAAAATTGCGGGAATATTAATAAATAATGAAGCACCTACGGAGCTTATATAATTTATCCTTTCTGATCTTCTACAATAATGCAACCCCGATGGGGCTGATAAATCAAAATTATTCGAACTCCGTTAGGAGTTCCATTATTTTAGATTTGAATTTTCAGATTAGGTGTTAAACTTCGTATAAGTTTCACGCATTTTCATAAACTGGATTGTTCCGCCAGTATTCTGAGATTTCATGAATGAAATCTCTACGAAGATTATATAATAAACATTTTGCCCATATCTATCTAGTTCAAAATAGGGGTCGAATATCTTCGACCCATAAATACAAGCTGGTTAAACTTTTAATGATTCAACGGAAAGAATGCAAATTTGTTTTTAGAAAGAAAAGTTCGCAATTTTTAGGTGTAAATTTTTAATAACGAATCACTCCAAAATAAATTGCATCTAATTGTTAAAATGAACTTAAGAAATATGAAATATTTATTGTTTGCATTCACATTATTAATGCTTGCGGGATGCGGGGACAACCTTCCCGTAATTGAAGATTTCAGCGGAAAGTCTTATGAGCTGATTGATCAGGACAGCACAGCAGTAATATTCCCCGATTATGCCAAAGGGAAAATTCTTGTTACAGGCTTTATCTTCACTAACTGCCCTGATATTTGTCCGCTTACCACAAACAATTTAAGACTGATCCAGGAGGAGGTAAAAAAAGAGGGGATTAACGGGGTCGAGTTTGCGGCAATCAGTTTTGACCCTGATGTGGACAAACCGCATGTATTGAAAAAGTTTGCCGAGGTTCGTAATCTCGATTTGAGCAATTGGAAATTTATGACCGGGGATAAGGAAACCATCTCGGCATTGATGAAACAAGCAGGAATAATGTATGCCCCCGGTGATTCTATCGTTACCGGCGATGGCAATACAATTTACTTTTATGTTCACACAGATAGAATTTCGATATTTGATCAGGAATCGAAAATAAGAGCCAATCATTTAGGCAGCAACGCAGATATTAAAAAAGTTGTTGATGATATTAAAAGTTTAAAGTAGGAGGTATGAAATGAAAAGATCATTTTTGATAATTGTAGGAATAGCACTACTGGTTTTAGGCTGCGAAACA
>JAENZU010000695.1 GCA_016841125.1 Melioribacter sp.
GGTTGGTGTAATGGTCAGTAATACTCTGCGGTGCATGACCAAGTAGGAATTGGCGAACTGAAGAGTCAACTCCCATTTGTGACAAATGTGAAGAGAAGCTATGTCTGAATTTGTGGAGGGTAGCATTCTTCTTAATTCCAGCCTTTTTTGCAATCTGTTTTACTTTTCTGAGAAGGGTTCGCTCAGCTAATTTTTTGCCAGTGCTGGAAGTGAATACATAATCTGATGAGCTTGACTTTTTAAGGTCAGTTAGAATAACAAACAATTTGTTGCTAATCGGAATATCTCGTTCAGAAGATGCTGTCTTTACTTGAAAGTCTTCATTAGAGCGAATTTTAATTATTCTTTTTGGGAAATCAATATTTTCCCATTTCAAAGAACAAAACTCACCTATCCGTGTTCCAGTTAAAAACAGCCCAATAAAAGAGTTCCGATAAGCATCTTCCATTTTTTGTTCAAAAAAACATTTCAACTCATCTCCATCGTAGTATTCTTCTTCTCTTTGACTCAAAGACTTGATTTTTGACTTTTCATATTTAACATGATCAAAAGGATTAGTTGCTAAATAATCCATTTTAACTAAGTCGCCGAACATTGCTTTAATGGTCATTAAATAGAAGTTCACTGTTTTGGGGGACGAGCCGAACTTGTTCAATAAATTTTTGAATTCATCCGCATATTCTCTAGTAAATTCATCAACGTAAACAAGCTCTTTAACAGAAACAAACACCTTAAATTGATAAAAAGTATTTTTGTATTTAACAAAAGACCGTTCTCTTAATTTTGCTTTCTCAGATTTAGCCTCTTCAATTGCAGCCTCAAGAGTAAATCTTGGTCTAATTAACCCGTGTTGAACGAGCTTTGCTTCATACTTTTCATTCTCGATTTTTGTTTTAACCGCCTCAGCATCCCGTTTATATTTGAAATGCTTTCTGATACGTTTACCATGCTTATCTATTACATCAATTCGATAAGTATTGTTTTTAGTTGATCTAACTTCTCCCATTAAATGCCCTCCGACATAATTCTCACGTGTTCTTTTACATTTACCATCGGTCTATCACCAAATTTTATTGATTTAATTTTACCTTTTCTGATATTCTCTGCTACAAAATCGTAACTAATATTTAGATTTTCAGAAACTTCTCTAATAGAGAATAGGATTTTATCCCCGTTTCTTTGAATCAATAAATCGTAGTTTTCTTTATATGCATTTGAGAAATCAGAATGCGGGTCATCCAACCCGCTATTCCGAAGAATTTTATCAAAATGTTTCTCAAGATCAATTCTTTTCAAATATTTGAAGTTTGTTTAACACTATTCTTATACCGCAATAATGAAACTTTTCGGTACAGAATAAAAGGTTACAAACTCTTTTTTGTGACGTTTTCGCACTGTTTCTATTTTATATTGCTCCTTCAACAGTTTCGTGACTTCACCTTGCCACGAGTATCTGTTGTGAGCATCTAAGCCAGTCAAAACGGTAAAGAAATCCTTAACTGGAACATTTATAAAGTTTTCAGATTTCTTGAATTCCTTGCTGCATTTGTCTTTTAGATAATCAACTAATATTTCCGTAACCATAACCTCTTTTTTCGTCTTACCGGCTTCTTTCTTTTGTTCAACATCCGCCTTACCCAATTCTATTAGGGTATCTAAATAATTTGTTGAACCATTATCATCAAAGCTTTTGGCAATCGCTAAAATCGGCAGCCATCTATCAGCATCCCGGTTCCTAAA
>JAENZU010000033.1 GCA_016841125.1 Melioribacter sp.
AAAGAACTTCCTCAAAGTCTATTAGAATTCCCAGTATAAATTTTAAAAAATTAATCTTGACACGGGGAGTCAAAATAATTATTATGTAAATGAATTTACATTTTATTAATATTATGTAACATAATTTACATGTCAGAAGAAAGACTAATAAAACTTTTTCTTGAAACAGCCGCAATTGAAGGGCTGTCTGAAAATGAAAAGCCGGTAGCCGATTTTATCAGATCATTTCTAAAAAGTTATGATTTGGATCCGTTCGAAGACAATTCTAATATTAAATCCAACAGTAATACAGGGAATATCATTTGCAGAGTAAATGGAGGCGGTGAGTTTGTGCTTGCTAGTCACATGGATACTGCCCGCTCAACCAAAGGTCTAAAACCGGTTTGCTTAGATGATAGAATTACCTCCGACGGTAATACCGTTTTGGGAGTGGATAACAGAGTCGGCATCTCAATTCTACTTTACCTTATAGAAAAAATAAAAACTGAAAAAATTAACACTAAGGGATTTACTCTGGCGTTTACTACTTGCGAAGAAACTTCCCTTGCGGGATCCAAAAATATTGAACTAAACGGGAATATCGATCACGGGTTTGTTTTTGACTCCTACATGAGACCCGGAAATTTTATTCACAGTTCATTCGGTGCCGCATCATTTAAAGTTAAAATTCTCGGTAAAGCTTCTCATTCGGGGATTGCCCCGGAAAAGGGGATAAATTCCATTCTAATTGCCAATGAAGCAATTTGTAAAATGCAGCTCGGTAGAATTGATGAAGAGACCACTGTTAATATCGGACTTATAAACGGCGGTACGGCTGTGAACGTAGTTCCGGAGATTACTTCCATTAAGGGTGAAGTAAGGGCAAAGTCATTGACAATTGCAGAAAAACAGATTCAAAAGATCGAAAAATTGTTTACCGAATCTGTTGAGAATCATAAAGCTCAAATTCAGTTTGATTACAGCTGGGACTTTAAACCTTTCGAATTATCAGAAGAAAGCAGAACGATTAAAGAGATAAAAAAAGCTATTGCAAACGTTGATCTAAATCCGCAACATACCGTTTCTTGGGGAGGCAGTGATGCAAACTCTCTTAATGACAAAGGAATTGAAACTGTGAATATCGGTATCGGTGCACAAAATCCTCATTCCAACGATGAATTTATTTTGTACGAAGATCTTCAAAAATCATTTGAAATAGCATTGGAACTTGTAAAAATATGATTAAAAAATTACTCCTTTTATTTATTACAGTCACTTTATTGGATGTTTCCGCTCAAACAGGGAAAGGCATATTGTTCATTATCGGCGGGGGCAAACGCCCTGCTTATATGATTGATAAGTTTGTTGAACTCAGCGGAAAAGAGAGTGCAAATTTAGTTGTTATTCCAATGGCGAGCAGTGATCCGATTGACGTTGCCGAATATCAGAAAAAACAATTTGAAGAACATGGTGCAGGTAAAGTTAAGTATGTTTATTGTACCCTGGAAGAAGCTAATACCGACAGTATCATTTCGAAAATGGACGGCTGCAATTCGGTATTTTTTTCAGGAGGAGACCAGAACCGGTTGACCGAAGCACTCTTAAATACAAAACTGCTTGAGCGTATTAAAGAAATATATTTTAACGGCGGAGTTATTGGAGGCACAAGCGCGGGTGCAGCAGTGATGAGCAAAATAATGATTACGGGTGATGAACTTTTAACAGACAGCAGCGCAAATGCCTTCAGTGAAATTAGAGCGGATAATATCAAGCATACCGAAGGGTTCGGATTTATTGATAACGCAATAGTCGATCAGCATTTTATTTACAGAAAAAGACATAATCGATTGATAAGTCTAACTCTCGAATATCCGAAACTTCTCGGAATCGGAATTGATGAAAGTACCGCTATCATAGTCAAAAATAAAAAGTTTGAAGTTTTTGGTGATTATCAGGTCATGATATTCGATGCGATTAATTCAACAGATATCCAGAAAAATAAAAACGGATTTTTATCCGCCTCAAATATAAAACTGCACATCCTTTCAGGCGGGGACAAATTTGACTTAATAGAAAGACAGCCTATTAAATGAAAAAATTAATTAAAGCTCCAAATACATATCTAATAATTTCAGGATTGATCGTTTTCATTGCGCTCTTAACTTGGATAGTGCCAGCAGGTGAATTCAACCGGGTTGAAAAAGATGGAAAGATGGTTGTTCAGGATCATTCCTATCGCAAAGTTGAATCTAACCCGCAGAATATTGATGATATTCTTATGGCTCCCATAAACGGTTTTGTTGAGGCGGCGCTTATTATTGGGTTTGTCCTCATCGTCGGAGGTGCCTTTTCCGTATTTCAAAAAACCGAAGCTGTTGACTCTGCAATCAAAGCGATCGCAAAAGCTCACAAGAAAAGCAAAATGGTAAGAGTGTTGCTTATTCCGATATTTATGACAGTCTTCTCTACTGCAGGCGCGGTGTTCGGAATGAGTGAAGAGATAATCCCTTTCATTCTAATTTTTGTTCCGATGGCTCTGATGCTTGGCTATGATTCAATCACAGGAGTGGCGATTCCATTTGTCGGCGCAGGAGTTGGTTTTGCCGGTGCTTATTTGAATCCTTTTACTCTCGGTATAGCTCAGGGCATTGCCGATCTTCCACTTTTCTCAGGTATAGAGTACAGAATAATAGTGTGGTTCATTGTTACCACTACAGCAATTCTATTTATTTCAAGGTATGCTTCAAAAATAAAAAGGAATCCTAAACTTAGTGTTACGTATGAAATGGATTTGGAAAAGAAAAAGAATCTGCACATTAATGCAATAGATGATTTCGAAGGGATCGACCAACAGCATAAGCTGGTTCTTATAACATTCTTAACTGGGTTATTAGTTTTGGTATTTGGTGTTTTAAAGTACGGCTGGTTCATTAAAGAAATTTGCGCCGTTTTCTTGATTACAGGCATCGCAGTGGGAATAATAGGCAGACTATCGGCAAAGGAAATATCGGATTCATTTGTTTCTGGCGCAAAAGATTTAATTGGTACTGCGCTGGTAATCGCTCTTGCGAGAGGTATTCTGGTTATCGCCAGCGACGGAAGGATAATCGATACAATCCTGATGGCATTATCAGAACCAATTAATGAGCTGCATCCAATTCTTTCGTCTCAAGCAATGTTTGCAGCACAATCAATTATAAACTTTTTTGTCCCGTCGGGAAGCGGACAGGCGGCTTTGACAATGCCGATAATGGCGCCGCTCAGTGATCTGGTTGGAGTATCGCGGCAAGTGGCGGTTCTTGCATTTCAATTCGGTGACGGATTTACAAATCTTATTATTCCAACATCTGCGGTTACAATGGGAGTATTAACTCTTGCAGAAGTACCGTGGGAAAAATGGGCAAGATGGATGCTGCCCCTTCAGATAATTTTATTTGCAATCGGAATGCTGCTGCTTATTCCGCCGTACATAATAAATTGGTAACAAAATTTGAACACATCAAAGGAGGATAAATGAAACGTTTTTTACAATTAACTATAATTTTATTAGCTGCCGCTCTTTCATCGGTAAATGCGCAAGATCTTGAAAATGGAGATATTGCCATTGAACTAAATGATTATGGTAAAGTAAGAGTGTTTGCACCGGATTTCACATTAAGACAAATAGATAGATTTTCGATCTTGGTCGGTGGAAACCCAAATGAAGTATTTGATTATTTAAATGATCAAGAATCTGTTGATACGGCGCGTACTGTTACCCCGCCCACATACGGAGATATTGAGCTATACGTTGGTACTGATTACATGTATTCAGGTTTACCGCCATTCGTAGGGGTGAATATTAATGTTTACGGCTGGAACTCCGGCGGTTATGCATTGGCAAAATATACTGTAGAAAATCAAGAAACGGCTGCTCTCAATGCAAAAGTTGGTTTTGAGATCATTCCGCAGATAGACGGTGCATACGGATTTGAATCGATTGAATACCTGCCCGATCATAATGTTACCAAAATTTATAAAGGAAATTTCTCCTCTGTTGTTGGATTTAAAATTTTGGATAGAACAATGACAACTCTAAAATCATTCGACTGGTACGACGGGTATAACGGTTCCGATACAGATTTGTACACATGGCTTAACCATGGTCAGATCGATACATTGTTTGAATCATCAGACAGTGGAGCAGTTTCAATTATGGGAGTTCCTGCCGAAAGTTTAGATCCAAATGCAACTACTGAAGTTTACGTTGGAATTGCCACCGGCGCTGACGAAGCGGAGATGCTTGCAAATATGGATTCCGTGACGGCAAAATATGAAGCATTGGTTACTTCAGTGGAAACATCTTCGGAACAGATACCGAGCGAGTATGCTTTGCATCAAAATTATCCGAACCCGTTTAATCCTTCAACCACAATCAAGTTTGAACTTCCTGCAAGTGAATTTGTAACGCTGAAAGTTTACAACCTTGTCGGACAAGAAGTTGCAACACTGATAAGCGAACAGCTCAATTCGGGTATTTATGAAACAAGTTTTGATGCTTCGAATTTATCGAGCGGAATTTATTTTTACACACTTGCATCCGGCAGTAAAGTTTTAACAAATAAAATGATATTAATTAAATAAGGGAGCAGTCATGCGAAAATTATTACTTATAGCAGTTCTAATTATTAGCTTGAGTTTAGCGGAATCCACTGTCTATGCCCAATCTTTTGATACCGGCACAATTGGTGTTGAACTCAACGATTACGGAAGATTGAGAGTACACAAACCTGCAATAGGAACAAGAATGATAGACAGGTCTTCTATTCTTGTAGGCGTTTCACAAAGCGCGGTTTTTGATTACCTCAACGATGCAGATACAGAGGTGCCATCGGCAAACGTTACGTCCCCGCAGTTCAGCGATTTTGAAATTGAAGGAATTTTCAACAACAATTATTCTAACGCCGCGCCGGATGTCTTGGTAACAGTAAATGTTTACGGCTGGTCTGGTCAGGCTTACAGCGTAGCGAAGTTTACAGTCCAAAATAATGAATCATCGCCAATTGCAGCAATAATCGGATTGGAAATAATACCGCAAGTAGATAACGTATACGGTAACGAGGTTTGCGAGTACAGCACATCCGATGGCATTGCTTATTTCCATAAAACAAATTATGTGGGATATAAACTTCTATCAAGCTCAACGAATTCTGTAAAATTAGTCCAGTGGTACGACGGCTATGAGGTTGATGCAACTCTTTGGGAATGGTTGAACTATGGATCATTCGATTTAAGCTACACGGCAGGTGCGGACGGTGCTGTAGCGGTAATGGCTCAGCCGGTTGTTAACTTAGAACCTAATGCAGTCACCGAAGTTTATTACGCATTAGCTGTAGGTGACGATCAGGCACAATTGTTTAATAATATAAATGCCGCCGAACTTGAATACCTAAATATTTTACCAGTTGAACTAACATCGTTTACGGCAGTAAGCAAAGCCGGAACTATCGAATTGAATTGGCAGACTGCCTCGGAATTGAATAACCTTGGATTTGAAATTGAAAGAAAAGTTTTATCCGGTGAAAAAGCAGACTGGCAAAAAGTCGGTTTCAAGGATGGAAAAGGAAACACGACAGAGATTACAAATTATAGATTTACCGATGATGTTTCCGATTTCAACGGTGCCAACCTAATTTACAGATTAAAGCAAATCGATTTCAATGGCGCATTTGAATATTCAGATGAAGTAGAAGCGACTTCTGCACCGGTTAAATTTGAGCTTGCACAAAACTACCCCAATCCTTTTAACCCATCTACTCAAATTAATTTCAGTATTCCCGAAGAAGGATTTGTAAGCTTGAAAGTTTTCAATGCACTTGGACAGGAAGCGGCAACACTTGCTAATCAAAATATGGAAGCAGGAAACTACACGTTCGAATTTGATGCGTCCGAACTAACATCCGGAATTTATTTCTATACATTAAAAACCGAAAATTCAATTTCTACAAAGAAAATGATGTTGATCAAATAAATTTGGAGGCCGGGTTTGCGCCCGGCATCTTTAACATTATGCGATATAAAGAAATCAAAAAAAGAATTCATTCTCACTACGAGTCGCTGCCCAAAAATCAGAAAGTGATTGCCGAATATATTGTCGATAATTTTGACAGGGTGCCGTTTCTTAATGTACATGATATTTCGGAAGCAACCAATTTGAGTGTCGCCTCAATTGTACGATTTGCCCAGAGAATCGGTTTCAGCGGCTTTCAGGAAATGAGGGAGGAAATTGGCGATACTCTCCAATCCCACATTCAAAATCATCAAATATTTTCGTTGGTTGAACAAAAGCAATTCAAGGATGATACTTTAACTTCTGTTGCAAATCAGGATATAAGTAATATTAACAATACCTTGAATTCCATTGACAGGAAAAATTTTGACGAGGCTATTAAAGAAATCATCAAAGCAGATAAGGTGTTTACCGCAGGATTGGGTATTTCATATTTGCTTTCGCAGATTCTCACATACCAATTAACGCAGGTGGGTATTAATTCCCAAAACTTCGATCATAACTTTGCGTCATTCATGGAACAGGTTCTTTATCTAACTAAAAAAGATGTTTTGATACTTCTCTCATTTCCGCCTTATTCTAAAGAAACAATTGATACGGCAATATATGCAAAATCAAAAAAAATTAAAGTTGTTTCTATTTCTAATAAAGATGCCGCGCCAATATCAAGATATTCTGATATTAACCTGGCTGTTAATAGTGAGAATATGTTGTTTACAAATTCATTTGCAGCAATCTCGGTTTTAATAAATGCCTTGGCCACCGAGTGTGCAATTAAGAATAAATCAAAAGCAAAAAAGATGCTGGACGATCTAAACAAAATCGTAAAACAGCAAGAGATGGTGATAACATGAAAAATCATGTTTTAAAAAAAATAACTGCAGTAGTAAAGTTTTTATCGCTAATTATTTTCTTCGGCTTAATTAATACTAACCATGCCGGTACAACAGGAAAACTGACAGGAGTAATTAAAGACGCATCAAGCGGTGAACCGTTAATTGGAGCGAACGTTCTGTTAGTGGGTACTAATCTAGGAGCAGCTACAGATGTAAGCGGGAATTATGTGATACTCAACATTCCGCCCGGCACATACAATGTAAAAATCAGTTCTATCGGATATCAAAGTGTATCGATGGAAAATGTTCGGATTGTTGTAGATCGTACAACAGAAGTATCAATTGAATTGAATCCAACTACGTTAGAGATGGAGCAGATAGTTATTTCGGCACAAACCCCTTTAATTCAGAAGGATTTGACGAGTTCTATCTCTGTGATGACACGCGATGAAATTGAGGAACTGCCCGTTGCAAGTTTCACCGAACTGCTTTCGCTTCAGGCGGGTGTTGTCGGTTCCGGCAATAATCTTCATATTAGAGGCGGCAGATCAAACGAAGTGGCTTATATGATTGACGGTATGTACGTTCAAGACCCTCTTCTTGGAGGTCTGGCTACTCAAATCAGCAATGATGCAATTCAAGAATTGAGTCTGCTAAGCGGAACGTTCAATGCAGAATACGGAAACGCTCTTAGCGGCATTGTTAATATTGTTACCCGGGACGGTTCGGATAAATTAACGGGGAAGATCGAATTTAGGACAAGCGAATTTGGGATTGAACGCTATTCGGATTTAAATGAACTCAGACTAAACGGTAATATCAGCGGACCGCTTTTTACAAATGATCTAAAATTTTTCCTCTCTGCCGAGCAGGATAAACGAGGAAATTATCTCCCCTTCGGTTTTAGAACAGAGCGTACATTTTTTGGTAAACTTAGCTTCTCCGGAATTAAAGGAGCAAAAGTTACTCTTGCCAATCGAGGCAGTTTGGGGGAGAGACAGCCTTACAGTCATTCCTACAAATATATTCCGGAGCAATATTTAAGAATTAGTACCGACAGCTACCAGTCTTCCATTACTTTCACACACACTCTTAGCAATAAGATGTTTTATGATCTGAGAGTATCATATTTTAATCAAGGATACTATTCCGGCATCAACAAAGATACTTCGGAATATCTACCGTCAACCGAGAGAGAATTTTTTCTCGATAAAGGAAACGGGTTTGAGTTTTATTCTAAAGCTGATCCGATTGAATTTACAGACAGCCGGACTGTAACGGTTGATACAAAATTGGATCTAGTTTGGCAGATCGGAAATACGAATGAAGTGAAAGTCGGTGCACAGTTTAAAAAACATTGGTTGAGATTGTATAACATTTACGATCCCAAAAGAAATTTCCCGTACATCAACAACTATGCAACCGAGCCTTTTGAAGGAGCGGGGTACATACAGGATAAAATTGAGCTCCCATATTTAATTATTAATTTAGGATTGCGATTCGACTACATGAACGCAAATGTTGAGTTTAGAGATGATCCGCTTCGTCCAAACTCAATCATCAAAACAAAATCACGATCTCAATTTAGTCCCCGAATTGGAATTGCTCATCCTATCTCCGACAGAACTAAGCTGCATTTTTCATATGGTCACTTTTTTCAAAATCCCGAGTATCAATATTTATTTGAAAATAATCAGTACGACCTAAATGTACGTGAGCCTTTGTTCGGTCAGCCCGATCTCGATGCCGAGAGGACAATATCATATGAAGTTGGTGTGTCGCATCAATTTACAGATAGAATCGCTCTGAATGTTACGGCTTATTACCGTGATGTTACTGGACTGATAGGCACAAGATATTTCTTCCCATTTGTTGACGGAAGATATACAGGCTATACTGTTTACATAAATGAAGATTATGCAAACATGAAAGGATTCGAAGTAAATCTTGATGCCAGATCGGATAAGTATTTTGCCGGCGGTTTAACATATACCTTTTCGGTTGCAAGAGGAAGCGCCTCTTCGGAAACTGAGCAGTACCCCGGAACTCAAGAATCAACGCAACTTTATTATCTAAATTTTGATAAGACACATGTCTTCAACGCCAGTGCTTCATTTTTCATTCCCGAAGGAGAAGGACCTATATTATTCGGTTCAAAAGTATTTGAAGATATGGATATGAGTTTGATATTTAGAGCCAGTTCAGGCTACCCATATACACCTAGCGGAAGAGACATTGGTTTTGTGGAAAGAAACTCCTTAAGAATGCCTGGATCTTACACACTCGATATGGAAATCGGGAAAGAGTTTAAACTGTTCAATTTTCTAAGCACCAGAGTATTTGTTGAAATTCTTAACGTGACTGATCAAAGAAATGTACTTTATGTTTACGGTGATACCGGGGAACCTGATGTTACAAATGAGGGCGATAGCTCAGAAGAATATATAAAGGACCCCTCTAATTTTGGTCCGCCCAGATCTATTAGATTGGGTATGGGAATAAGATTCTAAATTTTTATTTAAACTATTTCGGAATCGAAATGAAACATAAGATTTACTATTTAACTATTATTTTGTTGATCGCATTTTCTCTTTACGCACAGGATGAGCGATACAAAGATAAAGATGCCGATTCTAAAATCGGGAAGACAAGCAGTATCATCGATAGAGCCGGCGGTACTCACAATGCAAGCAATATCGGACTGTTTTTTGAAAATAGAGGCAAGCTTTACCCGCGTAGAGTAACACAGGGTCCTTCCGGAGAATACCCTATTAATAGCGGCAAGAATTATATTTACAGAATTGCTCCTTTTGTCGGGATACCCAATAATGTGATTCAAGCTCGCCACACTCAAAATGAAGAGTGGGAAGCTGTGCCGGGATTTCATAATTCTGAATTGTCTCAAATTGCGTTTAGTGATAATCCTAAAACATGGCACCCCACAAACGGCTGGCCGGTTAAAGATGAATTTGGCAATCCGCTTATTAGATCAGATCAGGACAGCTATGCAGTCTTCAGTGACAGCAATAATGCGAGAGGCATACTCGATATTGAGGTTCATCAAGTAGGTCATACTTACGGCGTGAGTTTTGCAAAAGATATTATTTTCTTTAAATATTATGTGATCAATAAAAGTAATAAAACTTACGACAGCCTATATTTTTCGATGTATAGCGATATTGACGTGGGCAATGTGAGCGGTGGTGTGCCTGAATACGGTGATGACAAAATAGGTTTTGATAAAGAGAAAAACTTCATTTATTTCCATGATGACGGAGTATCGAACGAATGGCCCGATCAAAAAACGGGTTATTTCGGATTATCATTTTTAAAGACTCCTGAAATAAATGGTAAAGAGGCAGGCATAACGGATATGCACTACTTCCTTTATTTTGATGATGAGGACAAAGACTATGATACTCTTCAATACGGAATTATGTCAAGTGCCCGCTCATTGTTCGAATCACCAATCGGACAAAATTATTTTCACCTAGGCGGAAATACGGATCTTCATTTTGATGATCCTGCGACCATACCTGCAAGCGGAATAGATATCGTGGCTATGAGCAGCAGCGGACCTTATACGGTCACTCCGAATGATACACTTCTGTTTGTTACAGCAATTGTCGCAGGTGAAAATTATGAAGGCATAAGCAATATGCTTGCAAACGCTTACAGAATTATGGATCTCGATTTTGAGATCAGCAAACCGCCCGCAACGCCAACTTTATCGGGTGTTGCCGGTGACAGCAAGGCGACTCTATTCTGGAATGATGTTTCTGAAAATTCGGTTGATAATTTTTCCGGCGAAAAAGATTTTGAAGGCTACAGACTTTATCGAAGCCGCGATAACGGTGTAAACTGGGATAAACTTGCCGATTACAATATTGCTAGCGCAAGCGGCTTGCAGTACAGTTTTGTTGACACTTCCGTAACTAACGGATTTGAATATTGGTATTCAATAACCGCATATGATAGGGGGGATACTGCCGTTACGAGTCTGGAAAGTCCAAAGGGAAATACAACCGATGCTATAAACCTTGTTTCGCTAAAACCTCTTTCTGCTGCAGCCGGTTACTCACCTGTATCATCAGAAGATGTAACGCATATTGGCTCGGGCAATTCTAATTATGACCTCAATGTGAAACCGGCAGATATTGATTCGCTGGCAGGGAATGAATATGAAGTCGGATTCACTTTTGTCGGTAATATTGAAAAGGGAAATGCTAAGACACAAATCGAAATTCAAGTTAGAGACTCTGCGAAAACTGAAATGACCGATTATGCAATGGTCTTTATTGATCATCGATCCTATGAATTAATAAATCTAAATACTGATGAAGTTATCGAGCCGACTCCTAAAAGTTATGTGTCAGGGAGAACCTACAATTTTAATGCTGGATTAGCTGTGGTGTTAACCGATACCGCACAAAATGCGGATTTCAGACCTCAAGCCGGCGATATGTTTACTTTTAGATTTGCCGTATACGCAGTCAGAAATCAAACTGATACCGTTATTTACCCAAGAAGATTGGAATTGAATCAACAGCAGGCAACATCCGATGGTGTAATATTTACAATATCAAAGCCTGATTTAATTCAAGATATTTCGCGCGTTGGCGGCACGGATTTTATAGATATTCAGTTTTCCGTAGATGACGAGTCATTACTCAAAAACAGCAATTATCTAGTTTCTGTTGAAGGTTCCGGTCAAGATTCGGAGGGCGCTAATTTTTTGGTGATCCATGTTCGCGATGATTCAATGAACACAATTGCAGCGTTTGATACCGTTTACAGTCTCGATCGAATTTATTTCAATGGTGTTGAAGCTCGAGTAGAATATAATTCATCGCAGCCTCCTGCTCCGGGTAATGTGTTTTCAATAAAAACAATTATACCAATAGCTCCTAACTTATTGGACAAATATCAGTTCAAAATTAAAGGGTCTTCAATTGATAGAAATCAGGTAGCAGCAAATATTTCTAATATAAAGGTCGTGCCGAATCCCTACATAGTCTCTTCTCTTTACGAACCCGAATTTGGTGAATTAAGACGTGAACCGCTTCGGCAAATTCAGTTTATTAATCTGCCGAATGAATGCACTATTTATATTTTTACCGTTGATGCGGATTTGGTTAAAACCATAAATCACTCATCAACAAATGGTACAGCAATTTGGGATCTTAGATCTGAAGGGGGTAGAGAGATTGCGGCGGGAGTTTACATTTATGTGGTGAAGTCCGGAGATATTGAATATAAAAGTCGATTTGCAGTTATCAAATAACTTTGAAAAATCATTGGATATTGAAAGATGAAGAAGTTTATAATTTCGATAATAATTTTAGCCAGCGTTGTGATAGCACAAAATCCGAATCTCGGAACAGCCGGAGCTCAGTTTTTAGAAATACCTGTCGGAGCAAGAGCCACTGCATTAGGCGGGGCTTTTGTGGGACTCAGCAATGATGTGTCGTCTGTATTTTGGAATCCTGCAGGATTAGCAAAAGTCAAATCCAGCGGGGCACATTTTTCATACATGCGCTGGTTCGATATGTTTGATTTTAATGCAGCAGCTGCAGCCTTAAACATAGAAGGTGTGGGCATGTTTGCCGCCAGCATTATCGTATTCAGCATGGATGAGGTTGAGATCACCACTGAAAACGAACCCAATGGTACCGGAAGGTTTTATGATGCGCAAGATGTGGCTATCGGACTAACATACTCCCGTTTCTTGACCGATAGATTCTCCGTTGGATTGACAGTAAAGTATGTCAATCAAAGTATATGGAATGAAAATGCGGATGGAATCTCTTTCGATATCGGCACACAATACCGTCTCGATTTTCAAAATTTAACAATCGCAATGAAGATGAGCAATTTCGGTCCCGATCTTCAATTCGACGGAGAGGATTTAAATGTCATTTTTGATAAGGAGGATAATTTACCTCAGAATAGATTAACCCCTGCTAGACTTGTAACAAGCACATATCCGCTGCCGCTCAATTTTCAGGTTGGCATTGCGATAGATATTTATAATTCAGAATTTATTAAAGTTAAAGCAGCGCTCGATGCAGTTCATCCGAACGATAATCAAGAAAGAATAAACTTCGGAACTGAGTTTTCATTTTTTGACAGGATATTTTTACGGGGCGGCTATCGTTATAATTATGATGATGAAAATTTGGCGTTCGGTGCCGGAGCAAATATTCCATTCAGTTCAACACTAGTTAGTTTTGATTACGCCTATTCTTATTATGATATTTTACCCAGTGTTCATCGTATTTCTGTGGGATTAGAATTTTAACATGCGTCTCAAGAAATATTTTTTAATTCCGATTTTTCTGGTTTCAATAATTGTAAATTATAGTCAAGGATTCATTTGCGCAGTTGGAGGCGGTTCAGAGGATTATAATGATTGGAGCGACGAACCTTACGGCTGGATTGTTGAAAAAGCCGACAGCGGTAAAATTGTTGTTCTCTCATATTCATCTTCAACCTGGTATCCCGGATATTTTACCTGGCTCGGTGCTTCTGAATGTGTAAATATTATAATTGATTCCCGCGCCGTCGCCGAACTACAATCAACTTATGATTCAATCGTTTCCGCTAAGGGGGTCTTTATTGTCGGAGGAGATCAATTTAAGTATGTAAGCTATTGGAAGGATACAAAAACAGAAGATGCAGTTGGACAAGTGTTTTCAAACGGCGGAGTAATTGCAGGAACCAGCGCCGGCGCAATGGTATTGAGCGAATTTGTTTTTACTGCACAGAATGGTTCGGCTATGTCTAAGCAGTCACTTCTTAATCCCCTCAACAATAGAATCCAACTAGATAATGATTTTTTGAAACTTACGCCGGATGCAATATTTGATACTCATTATATTGAGCGTGGCAGATTCGGGAGATTGATCGCTTTCGTGTTCAATGCTTATTCAAATTACATGCGCAGTATATTGGGCGTCGGCATCGATGATAAAACCGCTGTCTGTATTGATGATAACGGAATAGGCACGGTTCACGGTGCCGGTGCGGTTACCTTTATTCATATCGATGAAAACACAAATGTAGAAAATAATTCAAATGGATACATGCTCGAAAATTTAGCATGCGATAAATTAGTTGAAGGATGGAAATACGATTTTATCAATCGTGAGGTTTATGAAGTCCCGCCATCTGCAAGCGCATTAGACACAACAAGGACTTGGGAATTAACCCTCACCGACTTGCTGTTAACAGGTTCGGACAATCTACAAACAAATATTAATTCAAGTTTGCCGCTTTGGCTTAACGGATCAGACCTGTCAAGTCTTTTAATAATTACAGATCCCG
>JAENZU010000034.1 GCA_016841125.1 Melioribacter sp.
TGGAGATGAATCTTTGCACCTCCTAAAAATGAAACATCAAGAAATTGCAAATGCACAAGCTCACTTAAAATTGATGCAGACACTCGGTCAACTTATTGACAAAAAAAGCGCTCAAATTAGTTGGACTAATCAAATGAATGTTATAAAAAATATTTTATTTCAGTTTAAGAATCACCTAAAGGAAAATCTTTTTGAGATTACTAATACAGATCAACGAAATAAAATAATTGAGAATCAATTTCAATCGACACTTAACGACATCGGCAATATTTCAATTGATAAAATTTTACCCGATCCGGAAAAGATGTTTGATGAAGATGAACCCGGCAGCAATAACATAAACGGCAAATAAATTTAGAGGGCACAACATGCAAGAAATTGTTAGTACACGATTATCACCAAAAGAATTTTTTGAGTTTGACCAGTTCCGAAAGACTACAGGCAAAAGTTCAACGGATATTTTAAAACCTTTAATACATGATTACTTAATTAAACAGAGGGCACTTAAAATGCAAGAATCACAACAAACACAATTTAAACGCGGCTTACAAATGTTATTCGATCCGAATAAAAATTTTGACCGCGAACTTTTTCGATTTTCTAAAGATGCAGAAAAAAAAGTATCAAGTTATGCAGCAGCAATTTTACGCGGCGAAGTTTATATTCCATACACCCAAAGAGATTTAGCGATTACCGGCGGAACCGGCGCTGGGGTAGAGATTGCACCCACAATTCAAAGAGAAGATTTAACCGCGCTTCAATACGATAATGTTTTTCAAAATTTGGGCGTTATTGTAGAAGTAGAAGAATCTGCAAGCACGGTTAATGTTCCGTCAATTACCGGTAGTTCTGCTTATATCGAATCAACCGAAGGCGCCGGCGTTTCGGAATCAACCGCCACAACTGGAGAGTTTAACCTTACGCCTTTACTTGCAAATGTTACAACGCAAAGATCAAGAATTTTTCAAAATAATATTTCCAATGCTGCTGCAAGAATATTGGAAGTAGAATTAAAAAATTCACTTATGGAAAAAATTGGTAATATGCTATTTCATGGCAGCGGCTCCGATGGGGAACCAACCGGACTATTTGAGAACGCCACCGCAATAACGCAAGATTGCAGCAGCTTTGGTTTAACAAAAGCACTTGCAATGGTTAAAGCAAGTGATGACAACAAGTTCTCATTTAATCGAAAGTGGGTAATGTCTCCAGATGTATTTCAAACACTTTCCGAAAGACAAATTGTTGATTCAAGAAAAATGATTGAGATGCATAACGGCACCTTTTATATGGGAAATTACCCGGTAGTAGTTACAAACTGCTTAGACAGTGGATCACTTGCCTTTGGTAATTGGAGCAATGCACTTGTTGTTCTCTTTGGCGCTGCAATGGCTTTGAGTTATAAACAATCAGCTTCCAACGGATTAATAACAGTATTTGCGGACAGCTTTTTTAATATAGCAATACAGAACGCCGCAAACTTCGTTATATCTGAAGCAAGCACATTTAGTTAAAAGGAATTTCATTTTCGCCCGAAAGTGAATAAATGATATTGGCAGCTCGGATAAAACCGGCTGCCTTTATCAGTAAAACTGAAAACAAAAAATAATTATAAGGATATAAAATGAAGGCAGCAGCAAAAGAAAAATTGACACCGGCGGACGAACTCCGATTGAAGATTGAAAAGCATATTCATAAACATCACCGCAATTTCAAGAAATTCATGAATCACTTATTTATCGATGAAGATTTTTTATATGAAATTAAAGACCAACCGCCCGCGCTTCAAGAGCACTTGCTTTTACTTCCTCATAAATTTGACAAATCAATTCGTATTGAATGCAAACGTCTTGAACATGACAAAGCAGAAATTAAGGTTTACGATTTTGATGGGATCCAACTTTCCCGAACCAAACAAATTTGGATGCATGAAGATTTCGAGGAACAAAATTTTTTAGTGCTTGCTCGGAAAGTAAATGATGAAACTACATCTGGCGCAAAAGGTTTTAGGTTTACTACACAAAGATTCATGATAAATGCTGCATCTATTGAGCAAAATACGGAATTGGTTTAATAGTGGATAAAATCGGATTACATAGAGCGCCCACACGGCACGAGCTCGGAACGTTCCGACATATAACAAGGGCAATTAATAATAATATTGGAGTAAATAATGGAAATTAAAAAAGTGGATTCAACTGGGGAAGCGGCAGCAAGATTATTGAATGAGCTAAAACTTGATATCGGTACAACGTTTAAGATTAATTATGATACTGAAAACATTTTCAGTGTTAGTGTATTTAATCAAAAAAAAGAATTATTGCTAAAACGTAAATTTCAGTTTAATAATTCAGTACAACGCCGCGAAATAAAATAATTCGTTTCATGTGAACCTCACTTACTCAATCCATCGGGATCAGCTTAAACGGTTCCGATGGTTTTTTATTTCTGCAAGCATATCCTACACACGCCCGGCGGAAAATGCTGGCGCTTAATTACGGAAGAACTTCCACGACACCGAATAAATTCAATTCTGGCTAACACAGGATGCGCACACGGTACTTTTATTTACCAGATAATACAAAGTATGGCTAACATGATGATGACGAATATCTTGGAGATCACACACCCGGCGGAACCAAAGAAATATATGTTTCATCTCATAATCTTTGCTTATATTTTCACTTTGAAAAATGATTGTTTTTAAGCTATATTTTAAGAGACGATATATCCGATGTTACATATTTGTTTATATGGGGAATTATCAAAATCCTTATAGCTATATAAAACAATAAGTTAAGGCATGAAATTTAATAATACTGAATATATTTTTACATTTACAAGCTAAATAAAAAAAGTTTTATGATTAAAATAAACGAAATATTTTTTTCGGTTCAAGGCGAAAGCTCTAAAATGGGCTTACCGTGTGTTTTTGTAAGATTAACTTACTGCAACTTAAGATGCACATATTGCGATACTGAATATGCTTTTTATGATGGCAAAGACATGAGCATTGAAGAAATTATTGCTGAAGTAAGCAAATATAAATGCAGATTAGTTGAAGTAACTGGTGGTGAGCCGCTCGTTCAAAAGGAATCTTTAGAACTTATGAAGCAGCTTTGTGATGCCGGTTTTGAGGTAATGCTGGAAACCGGAGGCAGTTTACCAATTACAAATGTGGATGACCGGGTTCAAATTATATTGGATCTTAAATGTCCTTCTTCTAATATGGCAAAAAAAAATCTGTACGAAAACCTCAATCTGCTTAAACCTATTGATGAAATCAAATTTGTAATCGGCACTCGGGAAGATTACGAATGGTCTATAGCTATAATCGAAAAATATAAATTGACTGAAAAACATGAAGTGTTATTTTCAGTTGTATTCAGCAATCTTGAACCTCTTACTTTAGTTAATTGGATTTTAGAAGATAAATTGAACGTCCGGTTTCAATTGCAGATGCATAAGTTTATCTGGGAACCGGAAACAAAAGGTGTTTAATGAAAATTGCAAAAGAGTTTAAATGGGAAATGGGGCACAGACTTCCATTCCACGATGGTAAATGCGTGAACCTTCACGGGCATTCTTATAAATTATTGGTAGAATTTTCAGGCAGTGTCGATTCTAACGGAATGGTATTAGATTACTATGATGTAAAAAAGATTGTTGCTCCTATCGTTGAAGATCTTGATCATTCTTTTATTGTGAATAAAAGTGATACTGAATTGATCAATCTATTGGATAAAATGAATTCAAAAAAAATAGTTATTCCTTATGAATCTACTGCAGAAAATATTTGCGGCTACTTTTTGGATAAGATTAAAAACTCTGAACTGCCTTCCAATATTAACCGAATAATGGTAAAAGTTTACGAGACGGAAACCACTTATGCGGAAGATGAAATTTCATTTTGATTTTAAAGTAAATTGCCTATCTACTAAGAAAGTATATTTAAATAAAAAATAGCTGCGCCATTTATATGGCTGCAGTTTTTTCTGTTTAATTCTATTCAGTAAATGATTATTAAAAGTTTAATTTTCGAAATTATAAATCTTTATTTGGATAATTAAGTAACTGATGCCGTAACTCCTTCCTAAATTACTCAACAACAATAAGTATAACTTTCCTTTTGAGCAAATTTGCATTTCTATAATAACAACATTATATTCATGTTAACTCAATTAACATGAAATGGATTTACAAATGGCTCGAAATTATAAAATGACAAAGCGTTCTGAAATGGCATCACAAACTACTGCCAATATTATCGCCGCAGCAGAAAAACTCCTAACCTACAAAACACTTGAAGAAATAAATTTAAAGGCCATTGCCAAAGAAGCCGGCACTACCGTCCAAACGGTACTTCGACACATGGAATCAAGAGAAGGCTGCCTAAGAGCAGTTGCAAGTACAGTGGCTGAAAGGGTTGAAAAGCAGCGGGGAAATTCAGAGCATAGTGATATTGATGCGGCGATTTCTGATCTTACCGATCATTACGAATCCGAGGGTAAGCTGGTACTGAATATTTTAGCACAGGAACATAGGGGGAACTCTTATATCTCTGAGCTGACACATGAAGGCAGAGCATATCACCGCAAATGGGTTGAGCGCTGTTTTGATAATTTTTTACCCAATCACAAAAAAGAAACTATTGACGCTTTAGTAGTAGCAACTGATATCTACACATGGAAACTTCTCCGTTTGGATTTAGGGAGAAGCCGGGGCGTTGTTAAAAACATCATTACAAACATGATAAAGAAATTATTGGAGGTTTCATGAAAACCATTCTTATTTACACTTCACCCGCGCGCGGGCACCTTTATCCTATGATGGACGTAGCACTTGAACTGAAGAGCCGGGGGAATAATGTTATTGTTCAAACACTTGCAGGCGAAAAAGAAATAGTTGAAGAAGAGGGACTTAAGCATTTATCTATCTCCTCTAAAATCGAATCTTTACCACTTGAGGATTACAAAAAAAATAATCCAATATCGCAATTTAGGTCAGCGTTCAGAACCTGGCTCTCAAGGTCTTCGTACGAAATTGAAAATCTCATTGAAAGCAATAATAAATTTCAGCCGGATTTATTAATAGTGGATGTAAATACTTGGGGAGCCGCGGCTTTTGCCGAAGCGCAAAATAAACCTTGGGTGATGTTCATGCCTTATTGTCTGCCGATCTCCTCTGAAGATACTCCTGCTTTCGGGCCGGGATTTGCACCGCCAACTAATTTTGCTCACCGATTGAGAGATCGAATTGTAGATAGAACAATTCAAGGTGCAGTTAGCGGATATGTTAAAGAATTAAATAATATCCGAACCGATCTGGGAGCTTCCGCTTTGGAAAATTACGAAGCTATTTTTAACCGTCCGGATCTGGTCTTATACAGAACAGCTGAACCATTTGATTACCCTCGAAAAGATTGGCCTAAAAACATCTTGCCAATTGGACCCGGATTGTGGTCGCCGCCAGCAGATGAACCTGAGTGGATTGATGAACTACCTTCCCCCAGGATTTTGATAAGTGTATCGACGGAGAAACAGGACGACGGCGTAATTATTGAAATGGCGTTGCGCTCTTTAGCAAATGAAAAAGTGAGTTTGATTGTCACAACAGCCGCACTTGACCCCCAACAGTTTAAAGCTCCTAATAAAAATGCTCGTATCACTAAATTTTTATCGCATGCACGAATTATTCACAAGATGGATCTAGTGGTAACGCACGGGGGTATGGGCGCAACTCAGCGAGCACTGGCAGCAGGTGTGCCGGTTTGCGTAATTCCATGCGGTCGGGATCAAAGCGAAACTGCCCGTCGCGTTGATGTAAGCCGCTCGGGGACGATGCTTCCCAAAAACAAATTGAATGAACAGCGACTTAAAAAAGCTATTAAGGAAGCCATGAACAGAAAACCGGGTGCCCAAAAAATTGCCCGCGCTTTCGCAAACGCCGGCGGGGCTAAACGAGCAGTTGAAGCTATAAATGATTTGATTAAATTATGAGACTATCCATTTACTGTAAAATAAATATTTGAGAAAATAAATTACAGTTACTTTATTAATTAATTATTTGATAGCTTAAATTTTTAGCAATTAATTAAGAAATGATCATTTAAAGATATTTCTTTAAATACCTCCCGGTATGAGAATTTTTTATCTTTACAATTTCCTCCGGTGTACCGACTGCAACTATTTCTCCGCCTTTATCGCCAGCCTCGGGACCTAAATCTATTACGTGATCAGCACATTTTATAATATCTAAATTGTGTTCAATAATGACCACAGAATTTCCGTTTGTTAAAAGCATATTAAAACAATTTAGAAGTTTACCAATATCGTCGAAGTGAAGTCCTGTTGTTGGCTCATCAAAAATGAAAAGTGTGTGCGTATTTCTTTTCTGAACGTTCATATGCAGAGCCAGTTTTATGCGTTGTGCTTCCCCGCCGGAGAGTGTATTTGAGGGCTGACCCAATTTAATATAACCCATCCCCACATCCTGTAGCACTTTTGCGTATCCTGCTATTTTTTTGTTCGGCTTAAAAAATTCATAAGCTTCATCAACAGTCATAGCAAGCACATCAACAATATTCTTCCCTTTGTATGTAACCTCACGGAGTTCTTTTTTGAATCGGGTTCCTTTGCAATCTTCACACTCCAAATAAAGATCAGCAAGAAATTGCATTTCGATTTTCACAAATCCCTCACCCTGGCAGGTCTCGCATCTGCCACCTGAAACATTGAATGAGAAGTAACCGGGTTTGTAGCCTCTTGCTCTTGCCTGCGGAGTTGAAGAAAACAATTCACGAATATGTTCGTATCCCTTTACATAACTTATCGGATTTGAACGGGGCGATTTTCCAATAGGGGATTGATCAACAATTTCAATAGCATCAACTAGATTTGCACCTTCGATTGATCCATACTTGCCGAGCTTAGGCGGGTTGCCGCCCATCATTTTGTAAACGCCGCCGTATAAAATGTCGTGTACCAATGTGCTTTTACCTGAGCCGCTAACCCCGGAGACCACAACAAATTTATTTAAAGGAAATTCAACATCTACATTTCTAAGATTGTTTTCTGCAGCCGATTTAATTTTAATGGATTTGGTTTTGGCTGTATTTCTTTTTGACGGCAGCGGGATGAATTTCTCACCTTTTAAATATTTACCGGTTAATGATTTTTCATTATTCAAGATTTCACTATAAGTACCTTGTGCAATAATTTCACCTCCGTTTATACCGGCTTTCGGACCCATATCAATAATCAGATCAGCTTCCTCCATCATTTCGGCATCGTGTTCAACCACCACTACAGTATTACGAAGATCCCGCAGCGATTTTAGGATTTTTATTAACCTGGAGTTATCCCTCGGGTGTAAACCGATTGATGGTTCGTCGAGTACGTAGAGTGTGCCTATCAATGCTGAACCGAGTGAGGTAGCCAAATTAATTCTTTGTGTTTCGCCGCCTGATAGTGTGCTGCTTAATCTATCCAACGTGAGATATCCCAAACCTACTTCATTAAGAAAAATTAATCTTTTAATAATTTCTTTTAATATTTGATCACCGATCTGTGACTCATATTCACTTAGTTTCAAGTCGTTAAAAAATTCTAGTGCTTTTTCAATTGAGAGCACTACCACATTGTGGATTGAATTACCGGCAATTTTCACTTGCAAAGCTTCCCTGCGCAGTCGCGAACCCTTACATGCACTGCACTTGGTGTAGCCTCTGTATTTGCTGAGTAAAATACGTATGTGCATTTTGTAGGTTTTCTGTTCAAGCTTGTCAAAAAATCCTTTGATCCCGATAAAGCCGTCAAATCCTTTATTGATAAGTTCAACCTGCTCAGTGGTAAGATTGCTGAACGGGACACCGACAGGAATCTTTTTATTCCCGGCGACTCTTATTAAATCTCTTAAATGCTTGCTGAATTTTACCGACCTCCAGGGGGCAATTGCCCCTTGAGCAATAGTCAATTTTTTGTCGGGAACAATCAGATCCATTTCGTAACCCATTGTTTTGCCGAAGCCCTGACAAACCGGGCACGCGCCAAACGGATTGTTGAAAGAGAAGAATCTTGGTTCGGGCTCTTCGTATCTTATACCGCAGCATTCATAAAATTTTGTGAATTCCTTCACTTCACCATTGTCAGCGTTGATAATTGATAATCTGCCTTCACCTTCTTTAAAAGTAGTTTCAATCGAATCGGCAAGCTGCTCACGCATTTTCCCCTGCTTTATTTTAAAACGATCGATAACTACGCGAATTTCGGATTTAGTTTTCGGAAGTTTTTCGGATTCATTCAAATCAACAAGTTCTTTTTTAAAATAAATTCTAAAAAAACCTTTTTTCTTCAGCAGATCCAGTTCGTCATTTATGCTTCTCCCTTCGTGGGGATGGATCGGAAAACTAATATAGTAGCGGCTTCCTTCTTCCTGCTCATTCAGCCAGTCGGATACTGTACCCACGGTATCTTTTGTAACTTCTTTTCCGCAGTCGAAGCAAATTGTTTTTCCGATACGCGCAAAAAGAAGTCGGAGATAATCATAAATTTCGGTACTGGTTCCTACCGTAGAACGGTGATTGCGAGAGCCAGATTTTTGCTCAATAGCAACCGCAGGACAAATTCCATAAATGAAATCGACATCCGGTTTGTTCATTCTCTCTAAAAATTGTCGCGCGTAGGAAGAGAGACTTTCAACATAGCGTCTTTGTCCTTCCGCATAAATTGTATCGAACACAAGTGAGGATTTTCCGCTGCCGCTAACGCCGGTTACAACAATCAATTTATCGCGCGGAATCTCTACATCAATATTTTTAAGATTATGTTCCTTTGCGCCCTTAACAATTATCCTATCTGTTACAGTTTGTTTCTTTTTATCGTCCATATCACTTTATCTTTACGAAATTCAAACTTTTAAGTTAAGAAAAAGATCATACATTGTAACTTTTTCTCACCAAAAAACTGTTAAATTAATTTTTGAATTGACAATAGGATAAAAAAAAAGACGGCTGCAAACCGTCTTTTTAATTTGAATAATTTTTGAATTTTAAACATCATAATATAAAGCGAATTCATAAGGATGGGGTTGGAGCGCCATCGGTTTGATCTCTTTATCAATTTTGTAATTTATCCATGTATTGATTACATCTTCAGTAAATACATCACCTTTTAATAAAAATTCGTGATCATCAGCCAAATTTTTTAATGCAGCGCCGAGAGATTCCGGTGTGGAAGGTACATTCTGAAGTTCTTCCGGAGACATATCGTAAATATCTCTATCGAGCGGGTCACCCGGATCTATGCGATTCATTATTCCGTCTAAGCCTGCCATCATAATTGCGGAAAATGCGAGATACGGATTTGCTGACGGATCGGGGCAGCGGAATTCAACTCTTTTCGCTTTCGGACTCGAAGAGAACATCGGAATTCTAACCGCGGCACTCCGGTTACTTTGAGAATACGCCAATCTTACAGGAGCTTCAAAACCGGGTACGAGTCTTCTGTAAGAATTGGTAATAGGATTTGTGAGAGCCAATAGTGCAGGCGCATGTTTTAAAATTCCGCCAATGTAGTAGAGTCCCATTTCGCTCAGACCGGCGTAACCGTTACCGGCAAATAATGGTTTGCCGTCTTTCCACAAACTTGTATGGACGTGCATGCCGCTTCCGTTATCGCCCATAATTGGTTTTGGCATGTAAGTAACAGTTTTGTAATTAAGCCGCGCCGTATTTTTCACAACGTACTTGAATGTAAGAAGCTGATCGGCTGCTTTAAGCAGAGGCTGAAATTTAAGATCAATTTCGCACTGTCCGCCGCTTGCTACTTCGTGATGCTGAGCTTCAACGTCAATTCCAACATCCATTAAATTAAGAACCATTTCATTTCTAATATCCATTAGAGAATCCGTGGGAGGAACGGGAAAATAACCTTCTTTATAGCGCGGTTTGTAACCAAGGTTCGGACCTTCATCACGCCCTGTATTCCATCTTCCTTCCTGAGAATCGATAGAATAAAATGCTCCGTTCGGTTTAGAATCAAACCTTACATCATCAAAAATAAAAAATTCTGCTTCCGGTCCGAAATAAACGGTATCCGCTAATCCGGTTGATTTCAAATAAGCTTCAGCTTTTTGGGCTATATTTCTTGGGCAGCGTGAATATTTTTCCTTCGTAGCCGGTTCGTAAACATCACAAATTAAGCTGATTGTTGGAGCCTCTACAAAAGGATCAACAAACATTGTATCGGGATCGGGTATAATAAGCATATCACTTTCATTAATAACTTTCCAGCCGCGCAGTGATGAGCCGTCGAATCCTAAGCCGTCATCGAAAGTATCACTTTCGAGTTGAGTGTACGGAATGGTAAAATGCTGCCACTGCCCCGGGAAATCCATAAATTTAAAATCAATGAATTTTATATCGTTTTCTTTAACGAAATCAAGTACCTTTTTGACCGATTCGCTTTTAGCCATGATAACTCCTTAAATTAAATTATATGTTAAGTTTATTAGTTTCTTTAATTGTTGATAAAACAAAACTTGTTACCGTCCGCGCAACACCGGGCCAAGATTGAATTTTGCCGAGCAGTTGTTCGAGTGATGCAGTATCTTTAACTATTGCTTTTAGAATATGAGAACCTTCACCTAAAACCGAGTAGCATTCTAATATTTCGGGTGTTGATTCTACATTTTTAGAAAGAACTTCATAATTTTTAGAGGATTCCATTACAACGTTAATAAATGCCATAATGTCGAATCCAAATGCTTTTTTATCGAGTTTTGCGTAATAACCTGAGATAATTCCACTTTCTTCGAGTTTTTTGATCCGCTCGCTAAGTGATGGTACTGATAACCCAATCTTATCCGCAATCTCATTTCTTTTTGTTCTCCCGTTAACTTGGAGAATGTTCAAAATCTTAATGTCTAAGTCGTCTAGCATAATATAGCTTAATTATTTAGGTTTTCGGAAAATAATGACTGAAAAAATAAGGTAAGTGCAAAGAAAAGTCAAATTATTTTTATTAATAAATTGTTAAGATCTTGAAAATGTGTATAATATATCTGAATTGAGATATTAAAAACGGCGTCGTTCCGGTATACGAACTCGATTTCCTTCAAGGTATGAAAAATAATATTAGAACAGGTTTCCTTTAAGGTATTCAATCTCTAAAAACCTCAGGGAAAATAGACACCAAAATGCCGGGATACCTTGAGGGTTAGAAACAGTTCGCAGTAGGGAAAGTCAGCTCGGAAATGAATATTTGCTGATTTATTCCAAAATAGACATTTTACTTCTGCTCAATACCGAAAGGGGTAAAATAATTTCGGGATTCTTTTACTTTTTCAAAAAGCAGCAGATTAACTTCTGGGCGGGGCTGAATTTTATGATAGAGATGATATTGGACCGCGATATTATTTAAAGATTTTATTTTACCGCCATTTAACTCATAGCGGAATTGAACATCGCTATCCTCTCCTATTGAGGGGGCAAGATATCGTTCATCAAATCCGTTAATTGCAATTAATTCATCTTTATGAAGAGAGAAATTACATCCTAAAATTCCGCGCTGCTTTTTGTTAAAATATTTTCTCAGGAAGTCAGATTTAAAGTAGAACCCCTTTTCAACATCGAATGATTTCCCGAATAATCCATCCAAAATTAAGTTGAACATTCCGTTATCAAGAAATCCGTTTCTAACTTTTGCAGAGGATATTTCGTTTGTGATTTTTTTAGAGAGATTAACTCTTCTGCCGGTTAAACTGATCCCCTTCATTCTATTTTGAAAATGCTCGTTAACAAATTCTCCGTGCGGAATGCAGTCGCCGTCAATAATAATTAAGTATTCTGAAGCACAAGCCTGAATTGCCAGATTAAGAATTTTGTTTTTTCGCCACCCTTTGTCTTCGTGCCAGACATGTGTGATTGGAACAGGGAAGTTTTTTGATATGAGTTCTATCTCTTGTGCATACTCGGCATCGGAACCATCATCGGCAATGATGATTTCAAAATCATTAAATGTTTGATGCTCGAACCCTGCGAGCACCAATTCCAAATAATCGATCCTGTTATAAAACGATATTATTACACTTGCAGATGGAACTGTCATGCAATAATTAATAAATTAGTTTTGCAATTCTGTCAAACCTGATCGACGCTAAAAGACTAATTGGATTACTGAATGGAATATTGGAATCCCAAGACCAAAAAACAATAAATGGAGTACCAAGAATATTTTCGCGCGGTACGAATCCCCAATAACGGCCGTCTAAACTGTTATCGCGGTTATCTCCCATCATAAAGTAATAATCTTTTTTAACCGTATATTTATCAACCGGCTGACCTTCAATAAACACTTGATTATCCCTAACTGTTACAACAGATTTTTCATACTCGCGGTTAATAAAAGTTTTCCATTTAGAAATATTCTTTGGAGTTAGTGTCAATACATCTCCTTCCTTCGGGACTACTAGAGGACCATACTGATCTCCATTCCAGCCGCTGTTCACAGGAAAAATATTCGGATCTTCCACATCAGCGGGAAGCGGTTTGCCCCCTTCGTAGCGGATATTAGGAGGGATAGGGAATTCTTCTCCGTTTACAAAAAGTACTTTGTTTTTAATTTGCAGCGTATCACCGGGAGTACCGACACACCTTTTCACGTAAAAGAATAATTCTTCCGATGTGATCTGTTCTCTGTAACCAGGGAATTCAAAAACAATAATATCATTTCTTTCCGGCTCACTGAATGCGGGAAGTCTGAAATAAGGGAGTCTCACATTTGTATAAGGAATATATCTCGGGGTTGATGGTCCGTAAATGAATTTATTTACAAGAAGAAAATCCCCAATATAGATTGTCTTTTCCATCGATCCCGTTGGAACTCTTGAGGCTTCAACAATGGAAGATGTAATGAAAAGAACTATTATTAAAACTTGGAATAGCTCTTTAACAAAGTTGATTGATTTACGCTTGAAATCTAAAGTCTGTTTTTCTGGTTGTTTCTTTTTCATATTAGTTTTGTTTTGATATATAGACGAAATCGTTAAATGTAAGTTCGTTTAATTTAGGGTATATTTCAATACCACGAATGTAATATCATCAGATTGAGGTGAATTTCCGCGCCAATCCTCAGCTTTAACATTTAGAATTTTTATTAGTTCCTCCGGGTTTTTCCCGGCATTTTCCCTAAGCACATTTTTAATTTTTTCTGTTCCGAACATTTCTTTTTGATCATTAAAAGATTCTTCCAAACCGTCGGTTAAAAGAACTATTACGTCTCCTTCTTCTAACTCAAGCTCTCTTTCATTGTATTCAAATTGGGTGAAAGCCCCCAGCGGCATTCCTTTAATTACAACTTCTTCAACACTATCAGAATTTGCTCTGTAGATCAGCGCCGGCGGCATTCCAGCAGAAGAGATAATTGCATAATTATTTTTGATGCGCAGAATTGTAAGCGACATGAAGAGGTTGCCGAGTTTCATATTTTTTATTATTTCAGTGCACCTTTTGAAAAAGTCGCCGATCATTAAATTACCGCCGAGTGCATTGAATAAACTTTTAATAGTGGCAACCATTATTCCTGCTTTCATTCCGTGTCCGGTTGCATCACCAATCACTACATTAAGGGTGCCGTCTTTTCCAATGTTGAAGTCGTAATAATCGCCTCCCACTTCTGTTGCGGTTTTCATGAATACCCCAATTTGATAGCCGGGGATGTCAGGAAGCTCCTGCGGCAGCATTGATAATTGTACCTTTCTCGCCTCTTCAAGCTCATTTGTTTTTCTATTATTATCCGCTTCCAAAATTCTTTTTTCGGTTTCCATTTCTTTTGCTTCAAGTTCCTGCTGCAAAGTTTTCTGCGAAAGCTCTTCTACCTCTTCAAGTTTGTGTTTTAAGATTTTATTGGTTTGAACAAAATCACGTGCGAGCGAAATGGACATTGAGAGCATAAAAATAAGAACACCGTAATAGTAAATTGATTCAATCCCAAACAAAGGTTCAATCACATTAAGGCTAACAAACATTTGAATTATGCCGCCGAGTGATGTAATTATAAAACCTATCCTAATTATAATTTCACCCCCAAGTTCATCAAGACGTTTTGTGAAAATAGCCCTGCCAGCATACCAGGAAATCGAAACGATAAACGCGTAGGTAACAT
>JAENZU010000696.1 GCA_016841125.1 Melioribacter sp.
CCAATAAAACTTATGCCGGCAATCAATATTACAAAATACCAGATCTTACTCGGGTTGAGTGAATCGAAGGGTCCGAAAGTTTCATTGGGCAGCAATGGGAGAACAATTAAAGTGATTGTACCGAACTTGAGAATGGCAAGAATGTCCTCTTCATCGATCTTTCCGGCAAATTCACGGAATCTGGCTTTTAGCGCGAGAAATGTAACAAGCACAATTGCGACAACCGCAGAAAGAAGTAAATGATCCCAATAAACTAAAGAGCCCAAAATAAAAACCAGCAGAAAAGTTATTTCGGTAGTTCCTCCGATCTTGCCTTTGACCGCGGAAAAATAATAGGAGATACTCACCAATATTCCGAATGTAACAAAAAAGGAAATATAAACGGCGGTGTCTGTTAGTGAACTAGTGAATGCTGCTAGAAAACCAAATATAGCAATTAATGGAAAAGTTCGAATTCCGGCAAATGACCTAAGCCCCTCTTTCTTTTTACTTTCCCTTTCGAGCCCGACTAAAAATCCGATTAAAATTGCAATCCCAATTTTCTGCAGCAGCACGGGGATGGAATCGGGTAAAGGTGAATTTTGAAAAATAGTTTCCATTTTTCAATCCGTATGAAATAAAAATATCCCTCTCAATTTTGGGAGGGATATTATAAACTAAGAGAAAATATTAAATTGTCAACTTTCCATCTTATTTAATTTGGTATACCAATCACTGGATTCTTCAAGCATACTGTTAATCCGGCTTACTAATTTATGCGGATCGGTTAAATAGCCTTCCAGCAATAAGGATGATTCATAAAGCTGTTCCACTACGTTTTTAATATAATCACTGTTTGCATCTTTTTTATAAACCTTCAACAAGTTCCTAACAAGTTTATGGTCCTTGTTTACTTCCATTATTCTCTTCGGTACCGATGTGTCTTTTCCAACAACACGCATTATCTTCTGCATTGAGGCAGACATCGAATCGTCGGGATTAACCAGTACTGCCGGACTCTTATCCAATCTTTCTGATGCTTTAACATCCGTTACACGTTCGCCGAGAATTTCTTTAATTTTTGAAAGAAGACTTGAAAAATGAAGTTCGTCATCTTTGTTTAAATCATCCACTTTTTTATCTTTCTTTTCAACATCCTCTAATTCATCTATTTTTTTTAGATCAATTTGATCGACACTTTGGAATTCGAAATCCTTGAATTTCCCGAGTGAACTCATAACAAATTCATCGATTGGATCGTAGAGATAAAAAACTTCCAAACCTTTTTTCCTAAATATTTCAGTGTGCGGGTCAGACTCTACTGCATCGCGGCTGTTACCAAAAATGTAGTAGATCTCTTTTTGATCTTTTTTCATTCTCGATACATAATCTTCAAACGAAGTTATCTCCTCGGAATCTTTTAGGTTTGAAGAATTAAATCTTAAGAGCTGCATAAACTTTTCCTGATTTGAAAAATCAGAATAACCGAGTTTAAATATTCTGGAATGTTCGTTCCAAAAAGATTTAAATTCTTCAGGTTCGTCTTTGGCTATCTTCGTCAAAAAATTAAGTATCTGGTTTGTAACAGAGCTGGCAATTTTAGTAAAAATAATATTTTCTTGAAGTGTCTCGCGGGAAATATTAAGGGGCAAATCTTCAGAATCCACAACACCTTTTACAAAACTTACATATGCCGCGAGTAAATCTTGATTCTGATGTTGAATTAATACACGCCTTACGTATAGATCCAATCC
>JAENZU010000035.1 GCA_016841125.1 Melioribacter sp.
GAGAAAAGTAAATCAACATATATCAATGTTGAGATGGGCGCGGCTTCTTTAAAGATTGAAATTCCAAAATCGGCTGGATGCAAAATTACCGGTGACCTTGTTTTAGTAGCAAAAAATATTACCGGTTTCAATTATTACGAAGATGGTTACTACGAAACGGATAATTACAATTCAGCCGAGCAGAAAATTGTGATTGATATTTCCGGCGGTGTGTCGGCTTTTGAAGTTGATAGATATTAGTCGAATATTTTTTCCGGCACCCAAAGATGCTTCTTTAAATTAACGCATCCGTCTTCGTTAAATTCGACTCCTTCGGAACGGAGAAGATCTTCCATTAAGTTGGGATCCCCAAAATGAATTTTACCCGATAGAGCCCCATATCTATTCACCACCCGGTGGCAAGGTAAGTTCGAATCCTTTGCGCCATTTAATGCCCAGCCTACAGTTCGTGCGGATGATTTTATTCCGCAAACTTCGGCAATCGCTCCATAAGTTGTAACTTTACCGTAAGGTATTTTCTCGACAATCAAGAAAACCTTATCGAAAAAATCTTGCTTCTTTTTTTCTTTGTTCTGTTTAATAGAGGGCATGTGGCAAACTGATCTTATCGTTTCAAAGCATCAATTACTGATTTTATTGCGGCAGAATAATGCTTCTCAATATTTTTATAGATTTCTTCAGATGTCGATTGATCATAAACATGAGATGTTTTATTTCTATCTTCCAGCATATTCAGGAATACCGTCTCATCGGTGATCAAACCATACTTGAATGCTTGCTGCAAACAGTCTTTCGGCGATCTGCAAATAATACCTTTTTCTTCGAGGTACATCTTTATTGTTTTCCACAATAATTCAAAAGTAAATTCAAAACGCTGAATTACTCCGTCTTTATCTAATTCATCCTTAACTAGATTTATACCTTCAGATAGTCTCTCATAAGCTTCATTAAATTTTTTGAGAGAATATTCAAATTCCTTTTTCATAAATAATCTTTCCTGTTTCTAAAATAATATCTCTGAACTCGGGATGAACTTTTTCAAGAAACACTAAATTAACTTTGTATAATCCGGCTACTTCCTCTATCTGTTCCAACAAAACATTTCGTTTAACCGGATCAATATCAGAAGCATCCTCAATCGCAAAGTCAAAATCTGAATTAACTTCACTTTTATCTTTTCCCCTTGAACCAAACAAAATGATTCTTTGAGGATCATAGAATGAAACTAATAATTCTTGGACCTTATTTAATATTTCTTTTTCTCTTTCAGTCATTTATAAATAATCAATAATAAGTAATCAATAATAAATTAAAAAATCATTCTCCCATAACCTTAATAACCAATCGTTTTCTTCTCTTTCCATCGAACTCAGCGTAATAGACTTGCTGCCAAGGACCGAAATCCAATCTGCCTTCTGTAATTGGGATTACAACTTGATGATGAACCAGCAGATTTTTAAGATGTGCGTCGCCGTTATCTTCACCTGTGCGATGGTGGCGGTAATCCTGTTTGAAAGGGGCAAGACCTTCGAGCCATTCATCAATGTCTTGAATCAATCCGGACTCGGCATCGTTAACGTAAACTCCTGCGGTAATGTGCATTGCGGAAACTAAAACCATCCCTTCCTTAACGCCGCTCTTCTCAACCACAGATTCAACATCACGCGTAATGTTAATATATTCTCTTCTTTTACTGGTATTGAACCAAAGATATTCTGTTGCAAACTTCATTTAAATTTCTCTAAAAATATTTTTAAAATTAATTGATTGAAAACTGCAGTAGGAATTCTTTTATGAATTCATCAATCTTACCATCCATTACGCCTTGTGTATCGGAGGTTTCGACGTTAGTTCGGTGATCTTTAACCATGTTATAAGGGTGAAAAACATAAGATCGAATCTGGCTTCCCCATTCAATTTTCATTTTGCTTTTTTCAATTTCATCAAGTTCAGCTTCCTGTTTCTCTAACTCCTGCTGATAAAGTTTTGACTTCAGCAACTTGAGAGCATTAGTTTTATTCTGCGTTTGCGATCTCTCACTTTGACAGGCAGCAACAGTATTTGTCGGTAAGTGCGTAATACGAACGGCAGTCTCAACTTTGTTTACGTTCTTTCCCCCTTTACCGCCGGAGCGGTAAGTATCAATCCGTAAGTCCGCCGGATTAATATCAATCTCAATCGTGTCATCAATTTCGGGAATCACATAGACGGAGGCGAAAGATGTGTGCCTTCTTTTGTTAGAATCGAAGGGAGAAATTCTTACTAACCGGTGCACTCCATTTTCTGCCTTAAGATACCCGAAAGCAAATTTGCCTTCCACCTCAATGGTCGCACTCTTAATTCCCGCTCCGTCACCGTCAAGAATATCAAGCAAAGACATTTTGTAATTATTCTGCTCTCCCCATCTCATATACATTCTCATCAGCATTTCAGCCCAGTCCTGAGCCTCTGTTCCTCCGGCACCGGCGTGAATCGTAAGAATACAGTTCTTGCTGTCATCTTTACCCGAGAGCATACTTTTGAGTTCAGTTTGCTCAATAACCTTACCCAATCGATTGAGCTGTTTTTCAACTTCGTCATACTCATCTTCATCCTGTTCCATTTCGGCAAGCTGAATATATTCTTTAACACCGGTGGTTTGTGAATTCAACTCCTGCCAAATCTCAACCCATTCCTGTAAAAATTTTATTTTCTGAAGAACCGCTTGAGCATTCCGCTGATCGTCCCAAAAATTTTGTGACTCGCTTTCTTTTCTTAGTTTATTAATTTTTTCTAATTTTTCATCTACATCAAAGATAACCTCGGAGATTCTTTACCTTCTCTTCAAATTCATTCATGGTTTTTAATTGATCTTCAAACATGTTAACTCCTTTATATTTTTAAATTTCATCAACTTCAATTTCCATTCTTAATAATGCAGCTGCCAGCGTTTTACCCTGTGCATCATGTTTTAGGGATACAGTGCCGCCGCCACCCAATGTATTATGCAGCAGAAAGTTTAAAGCCCGCAAATTAGGCAGTTCAAAGCGTTCAACTTCTCCAAGGCAAATTCCTTCGAAGTGTTTTTTTACGGAATCCACTGTTAAATGTTTTGCGATTATTTGATATCCTTTGTCATCGTATGCAATTATACCAACGTTTGCGGCATCGCCTTTATCCCCGCTTCTGCCGTGCGCTATGTCTAATAGTTTTATTTTCATTATTTCATCTCAAGAATTTTAACTTCCGGTTGAACTAAATTTTTGGGAATAAGTGCAGGCCAGTAAGCTACAACACTGCTCGGACGTGGGCGACCTCCGGCAAAGCCCGTAACACTCGGCGGACCGGTTAATATCAAAGGTGCGATCTCCTTTCCAAATCTTTCAACCGAATTATAATCGTCTGACCGGACTGCAATCCTCAGCATTATTTCATTAATATCATTTTCATCTAATTTAGTAGAGAGCGGTCCGTGGCATGAATCATAACCAATGAATTCGGTTCTAATCTCCTCAAAATGAAGATCTAAATTTTCTAACCTTTTTCGTAAAATTTTGTCCGCTGCTTTTGCTTTCGATAAAGCTTTCGGCCATGAATATGTCAGAGACCCGGATGCAGAATATCCGCTTTCGTACGAGCAGGAAACTTTAAAGGAGGGAGTCTCGGCGTTCCCTTTTATATCATAAACTTTAACTTTGTTGTTACCGAGATCTTCTAATTTTATTGATGTAAAATCTGCAACACAATCGGGTGTAATGTAATCTTTGGGATCACCAATTTCATAAAGCAGCTGCTCCGATACAGTTTCGTAACTTACTTTGCCGCCGAGAGATTCATGTTTCGTAATTAAAAAAGTACCGTCAGGATAAGCCTCTGCAATCGGGAAACCAATATCGGCAAGATTATCGACAGATTCCCAATCGGCAAGTAAATTTCCGCCGGAAGCTTGTCCGCCGCATTCAAGGATATGCCCTGCAACCGTACCTGCCGATAATAGATCATAATCTTTTTCTGACCATGCGAATTCGTGGATCATCGGGGCGAGAGTAAGTCCTGTATCGGTTGTTCTTCCTGTGATAACAATATCGGCGCCGCGATTTAGAGCTTCAACAATCGGGAATGCACCAAAATAAACATTGGCGCTGAGCAATTTATCCTTAACACTTTTTATAGACTCACCCGTTTCCATATTATTAAGTTCGCAGCCGGCTTCAATTATCTCATCAATTCTATCTTTAATATTATCGCCTAAAACTACTGCAACCTTTAAATCGGTTAAACCAATTTTATTAGCAACCTTTAAAACTTCTTCGGCACACCCCTGAGGATTAACGCCACCGCCGTTAGTTATCACTTTAATATTTTTCTCTTTGCAGATCGGCAGTATTCTTTCCATTAATGGAGGGATATCTTTGGCATAACCAAGCTTAGGATCTTTGTTCTTCTGTTTCTGAAGAATTGACATTGTTACTTCTGCGAGATAATCCATAACGAGATAATCAATATCTCCGGCGGTTACCTGCTTGTAAGGGGCATCAATAAGATCGCCCCAGAAACCTTGTCCTGATGCAATACGAATTTTTTCTTTCATTGAGTTTATCGGTTATTACTGAAAGGAATAAATATATTCAATCTTAAAGTTATCTACAAACTTGATTTGGATTTATCAATAATATTGTCAGCGGTTTTCTGAAGATCGGTATTTTCATCAACATTCAGCCATTCAATTCTTTCATCTTTTCTAAACCAGGTTAGCTGTCTTTTTGCATACCTCCTGGTATTTCTTTTTATTAATTCGATCGCTGTTTCAAGTGAAATTTTCGAATCGAGATATTCAATAATTTCTTTGTAGCCGACTGTGTTTAATGAATTAAGTTCTTTAGAGTAACCCTTTGCCAAAATAGATTCAACTTCCTCAACTAATCCGGCTTCTATCATTTCATCAACGCGAAGATTAATTCTCTCGTATAACTTTTCTCTTTGCCACAAAAGCCCAAATTGAATAAAATTTATTTCACTTTCTCTTTCATATTGATTGTGGAATTGCCAAATCGGTTTACCGGTTATGTGGCAGACTTCCAATGCCCGCATCACACGTTTCCAATTTTGAGGCAGCATTTTGGAAGCGGAAACCGGATCAACTTCAACCAGTTTATTGAAAAGGTATTCATTTCCAAAGTCTCTTATCCAATTATGCATTTGCTCCCGGTATTCTTGGTCAGTATCAACTTCATCAAACAATCCGTCAACTAGTGCTTTAACATATAACCCTGAACCGCCAACAGCAATCGGGATTGAATTTTCAGTAAACAACCTTTCTATTATTTGAAGGCTCTTTTTCTCAAATTGGCTTACATTGAAATCATCGGCAGGATCCAGCTCATCTATAAAATGATGTTTGATTTTCTTCAACTCTGAAGTTTGAGGTTTTGCAGTCCCGATTGTTAAATATTTGTAAACCTGTCTGCTGTCGACCGAAATGATTTCAGTATTAAGCTGTTTGGCTAGTTGAAATCCAATTGAAGATTTACCCGAACAAGTTGGTCCTACAATAACAATTACTTTTCTTTCCAACCTTCCTTCCCGATCAATGGCACAAATGCAAAGTAAGGAACTTTTTTTGTTTCAAATTTATCTTCATCGATTTTAGTTAGGATATGCAATGTCTGAGATTTTTTATCCCCAACCGGAATAACTAACTTTCCATTTATTGCCAACTGTTTTTTCAGATTCTCAGGTACGGAGGGACCGCCGGCTGTAACAACAATTCCATCAAAGGGAGAAAATTCATTCCAACCGATTGTGCCGTCCGAACATCTTGTAGCAGCACGAATACTGTATTTATCAAAAAGTTTCAATGTCCGGTTGTAGATATCGACATTTCTTTCAATTGAATAGACCTTCATTCCCATCTCATATAAAATTGCCGCTTGATAACCGCTGCCTGTACCAACCTCCAAAACTTTGCTGCCCGGCTTAAGTTCCATCGCCTGAGTCATATAAGCTACGGTAAAAGGCTGCGAAATAGTTTGTCCAAAACCGATGGGTAGGGCTGAATCACGATAGGAATGGTGTTTCACACTATCCGGCACAAAAAGATGCCGCTCAACTTTCCGCATTGCATTGAGAACCAATTCATCTTCTATTCCCTTCTCAATAATACTATCTATTAATTCGTTTCTTTCTTTTTCGTACATATTTTTTTCTTAAATTTTGATTTGTAAAAATAGCGAATTCTTTAACTAATTTTTTAACTTATTTAATTTAAGGAAAGCATTGTGGAATTAATTCTTGGTGGTCTTCTTATCATGGGACTGAGAATAGCCGATGTTACTCTCGGAACTTTCAGAACAATTTTAGTAGTTCAAGGAAAGAAATATTGGGCCGGAATTATCGGTTTTTGCGAGGTGCTTATTTGGATTTTTGCGATGAGATTTATTGTGGCTCATATGGATAACACATATAATCTATTTGGCTATGCAGCCGGATTTGCTATCGGTAATATTTTGGGAATTACTCTTGAAGAAAAGGTTGCGCTCGGATACGTTCAAGTAAATGTGATTTCTCGTTATTTTACTGATAAAATTGCCGATGCACTAAGACTATCCAAATTTGCTGTAACAATTCTACCGGCGGAGGGGGGTTCAGGTGGTATCTCAATTTTACTTATTATTATTAGACGTCGAGATTTAAAAGGCGTATTCAAAATTATTGACGGCGTTGATGATAAGGCATTTATTACGGTTCAACATTCGAGACCATATCGCGGATTTATTCACGGAGCGAGAAAATAATTTTTTTTTTAGATTGATATTGCGATAAAAGTTAAACTCTGTTATATTTAGAATTCAATTTTGATAGTTCTTTTGAGATTGTTAAAAATTTGCGGGAATAGCTCAGCTGGTAGAGCATCCCGATTTATCGGGACCAAGTATGATGACGCGGGTTCCGGAAATAGAAAAAATAAAATTGATTGTTCTTTTTAGTTTGATAAAATATACGCGGGAATAGCTCAGCTGGTAGAGCACAACCTTGCCAAGGTTGATGTCGCGGGTTCGAGTCCCGTTTCCCGCTCAAAAATCCACGCAAGTGGATTTTCTTTTTTATATTTAACATGCTTATTGGCGGCGTGGCCAAGCGGTCTAAGGCGAAGGTCTGCAAAACCTTTATTCATCGGTTCGAATCCGATCGCCGCCTCACTAAAGTGCGATTACAAGTTGATTTCGCACTTTTTGTTTTTAAAGGGATTTGTAAAAATTACTGGAAAACGGTCGTTTTCTTTAAAATAGTCACCACTTTAGTCACCACCTAATCTTTGATTTATAAGTGTTTGATTTATTGATTATTAAATAGTCAGTTATTTTTAGTTTTTAACACACCTCACACTAAAACCATAATCTTTATTAAAGTTAAACTTCCCAATATCTGCATTAGTTTTACTCAAGTAAATATAATTAGCATTAGCGCTATTGCTCTCTACCGAACTCCAGAAGTTAGTGTAATCATTTAAGTCGAGGAAACTGCCGTCTGCTCTTCTATCTCCGGCAAGCAGTGCGCTAAAACCGCTGGTGTTTGTTCCTGCTCCTGCTCCGGTACCTTCCCCTATTGCCTTTAAAGCATTGCCATCATTGGCAACAGCAGCGGTAAGAGTATCAAACTCTGCCATTGTTGGGATATGCCAGCCTTCCGGGCAGATACCTTGTGAATCTTGCAAAGCTGTATATTGCATAGCCTCATTCCATTGGTAAAGAGCTCCTAATGAGTCGCAGTTCAATGGATCATTGTTATAACAGTATTTTTCAATTGTATCGTTATCCGTCATATTTAATGTGCCAATAATCATTTCACCAACATCGAGATTTTCTTTTATCCAGCATTGACTCCCGATCTTCACAGTATTATAAAGCTTGCCCGCATAAAGAATAGTTGGAATTTCGGGACAAGGCTCTCCTTCTCCGTTTGAAGTGGTAAATGACCAAACCGGTCCCTCTGTACTAACTTGACCGTCGTTTGCAGCTATCTTCCAGTAATAGGTTGTGGTTTCATCTAATATTCCGGGGTCATAAGATGTTGTGTCATGACCGCTCACTGCAAGAGAAGGATTTGGATCCACACCAAAATAAATATCGTATGTTAAGGCATCTCCATCGGGGTCTTCACAATTCCAGCTTAAATCTGCCGATAAAAAAACATCCGTTGAATCATTCTGCGGGTTTGGGGAATTCGGTATTAGCGGAGGATTATTCACCATTGCACCTTCTCCCGATATACATCTAACACTAAAACCTGACTCTTTATTAGTGGATATCAAGAAAATACTATTGTTTGTGTTGCTCAAATATAAATTTTGGACGTTCAGGCTGTCGGTTAAAAAAGAACTCCAAAAATTAGTCCGTTCGGCAATACCGCCGAAATTGCTTAAGAATCCTCTGCTGCCTGAAAGCAAAGCGGAAAATCCGCTCGAATTAGTGCCGGCTGCACTGCCGCTGCCCTGTCCAATACCTTTTAGCGCATTACCGTCGGAATTTAAAGTCACTTTAAGAATTTCAAGTTCGGCTTTTGTTGGAACATGCCATCCATCCGGGCAAATTCCCTTAGCGCCTTCTTGATTCGTATACTGCATCACTTCGTCCCACTGATAAAGAGCGCCGTATTCATTGCAATTGATGGTATCATTCCCGTAGCAGTATTTTTCAACTATTCCATTATTGCTCATATCTGAAGAGCCAGAGACGATTATACCAACGTCAAGATTTTCTTTTAACCAGCATTGTTCTCCAATCAGTACAGTGTTATACATTTTACCTTCGTAATTTATTGTGGGCATGTCCGGACAATACCTGGCTATTTCAAAACTACCTAAATCAAGTACTTGTCCAACATACGGAGGCAGAGAGGTAAAAACTTTTCTTCCAATAATAGGATTGAATGCGACTAAACTATCAATTTGAAGATTGGCTGTATTGCTTTTTGAAAGATGAGGTTGGGTAAAATTTAAATTTGATAATTCACTCGAATTAAGATGTTGAGTACCGTAAATAAGCATTAGTTTTTTTGTCACCGAATATTTTTCGTCTATCACAATTCTGGCAATGTAGATTCCATTGGATAATCCATTTAATTCGATATCCAAAAAATTAGTGCCGGCAGAAAGTTGTTTTTGAATTTTGTCTGCTACTTGCTCACCCAATAAATTGTAGATAATTATCTTTACGTTTCCGTCTGCAGGAAGATTGACATTCAATCTGGTTTTAGGGTTAAACGGATTAGGATAATTATCCGATACGCTGTAACCCTGAGGCAGAACATCATCATCTACATTGGTAATTCCATCGAAAGAGAAATTCCCGTCGATATCAGTAATTGCTTCATAATTATTCTGACCAAGGTGGATTTTGACATTCACCTCGTATAGACCGTCTCCGTTTTCATCAACTAATTTTCCGGAAATCTGCTGCGCGAATGCTGAACCGGAGAGTAGAAGTAAAATGTTAATTAATAATATGTAACTAAATTTCATGCATGCCTCCAAATAAATTGAATTCAGCTTTATATTGTTAATCAAAGCAATTATTTTTTAGGATCCGACTAATAAAAAAAATGTTGATTTTGTTAATCATAACTTCTTAAGATGTGGTTTATTGAATTCTGTATTATGGCTTTATCTATAACGAAAGAAATTATTAAAACGTGTTTAAACGCCGATATAGGTAAGTAAATAAAGCATCATTCAAAATTAACAGATGCAATATCTGAATATTAATTAATTAGACTGAAAATCACAAGTGATTTTTTTATATTATTTGATCCTAACGTTTTAACTAATAACTTCTGAACTAACACTTCATCTAAAGGTCAGATAGTGATCTATTTAGTGAACTTGCCCCATTATACTTAACGCAAATAAGCTTGAGTGTTGCCTCAAAAAGAAAAATATAAACCCGATTTGTCATTAGGAACTTTAGCCCTTTTGCCAATGTATTTATTTGCGTTCTCTGCGCGACTCTTTGCGGACTCTGCGAGAAAAGCTTTCACTCAAAGCACGCAGAGCATAAAGCAAAGTACGCTAAGAATAAAATCCGAGGACTGTTCCATAATTAAGATTCCCGACGAAATCAAAAAAATATTTACAGCAAAATTTTGTAAGAGGTTCTTAAAGGAGTACTGGTAATAAATGATCATTTTTTATAAATCTAACTGATAGTATTAAAAAAGTTTAGATAGTGTATTCTCTTGGGAAGGTCGTTTGAAAAAACTCTACTAATGATAAATCCGAGATAAATAACTAGCAGTCTTGAGGATTTAAAAAGATAAAGGCTGCCCTTTTGAGACAGCCTCTTTCTTTCAATATTAAATATAAAAAAATGATTTATTTCAAAAGCATAAGCTTTTTAGTTTGAACGAAATTCTCACCGGTTTCCTGAGAAGTGGCAGAGAACCTATAAATATAAACCCCAGCCGCAAAATCTGAAGCATTCCAGGTATATTCATAATAACCAGCTGCTTTTGTTTCATTCGCCATCACATTAACAATTTCACCTAAAAGATTGTAAATGGTGAGATTAACCTCACTATCCGCAGGAAGTCCGAATTTAATCTTAGTTGAGGGGTTAAACGGATTAGGGTAATTTTGCTGAAGGACAAATTCATTCGGAATTTCATTGCCGTTAAGCGAGGATGACTCTACTTGAATTGTGAATTCTTCCTTCAATAATTTACCTAAACCATCGTAGAAGATAACCGGCAATTCAATAGTCGTTTTCTCTTTTACTTCATTTGCAATGAATGTGATTTTACCATCGCTGTAAGTAATATTTACAACAGGATTAGCAGATCTATCAAGAATATCAACGTTCACTTTAGATTTTGTGAATCCAAGCGCACTTAAATAAGCACCAACATCAATGGATTTTGGTTCATCCGAACTGACTATCAAATGAGTTTCCTCAATGTGATTTTTAAGCCGCTGATCAGCAGTTAGAACATTAGTAACAACTGAATGATCTGTTACATCTATTGCATTCTTCTTGTAAGAAAATACTTTAAAACCGTTCGATTCAACTTGATTTTCAGGGTCTAGAACAATTTCGTCTTCTCTTGCTTCAGAAGAATTTTCATCTACAGATTTTCTTTCATTTTGAATAATTGTGATCTCACTTCCAAAATATTTTGAAAGTTGAGTTTCTGATAAACTGAATTGCTGACCATCGCTAAGATATATTTCATATCCGTTAAAAGGATTTATCAATGAAGTAACCGAAGCGACTGATGGAACAGTGCCGGCTGTAACCACTACATCATCAATTGAGAACGACCCAACAGAACTTCCATCAACGTAGATATAGAAATAACCTATTGCCGACGATGCAGACGGTACGTTAAAATTCCATGTTTGCGTTCCGCTCAATGAAGCAGCCGGGAATGATTGAACACCAGTTCCATAATTAATATAACCTATCTTCGGTGTACCCGAAATAGCTTTAGTCTTAAATGAAACCGTATATGGCTGACCCAGTACAAGTGTTTGAGAAAGTGTATTTGCAAACATTGGTCTTCCTTTTGCAGTACCCGCATTTGTAATATTTATTCTTCCGTCGTATGTTCCTGAAACAGGAGCAGTGGAATTTACACCAAATGAGTAAACCGCTCCGCCATAATGATTTCCGTCCTGCCATTCGCTTAAACTTCCGGATTCAAAATTGCCGTTAAGCGCGAGGTTTGAAGCAGCGGCATTTACGGTCAAAGTTGCATTCGTACTTGTGGCTAAACCATATGCATTAGACACAACAACACTAAAGACAGCTCCGTTATCTGCAAGAGTCGTCGGCGGTGTCGTGTAGGAAGCACTGTTGGAACCGATATTTACTCCGTTCCTTTTCCATTGGTAACTTAAAGGTGCACTGCCCGAAGCCACTACACTGAAAGTAGCAGTAGCCCCAACTGTAACAGTTTTACTGGCAGGCTGACTGCTAATAACCGGCGCACTGCCGGATCCCCCGCCTTTTAAAAATACTACATTGTCAACCGAAAACGATCCGACAGAAGTACCATTAACGTATAATGATAAATAACTGGTAGCCGCTGTGGCTGACGGAACATTAAACGTCCATGTTTGAGTTCCGCTAAGAGCACTAGCAGGAAACGGTACAATGCCGGCACCATAATAGAGATAGCCAATTTTTGGTGTTCCGGATAATACCTTGGTAGTAAAAGTTACTGTGTAAGGCTGACCGATAATGGTTGCTTCACTAAGAGCATTAGAAATCATAGGTCTTGAAGTCGCAGTACCGGCAGTCTGAACTGTAACTTTCCCGTCGAATGATCCTGAAATCGGAGAACTGCTGTTCAGTGCAAAAGTATATACTGCACCTCCAAAATGATTACCGGCTACCCAACTGCTTAAAGTTCCTAGCTCAAAATTACCATTCTTAGAAATATCAGTACCGCTCGTGCTGGAAACAGTCAGCAGCGCATTCGTACTAGTTGTACTTCCATATGCGTTGGAAACTACTACACTAAAATTCGCTCCGTTATCAGCCAATGTAGTCGGAGGAGTTGCGTAAGATGAGCTATTTGCTCCGGAAATATTAACGTTATTCTTCTTCCACTGGTAACTGAGCGGAGTTGATCCCGTTGCAGTTACACTGAAATTTGCAACTTGACCTAAATTAACAGTTGTGGCTAGCGGTTGATTAACAATTACCGGTGGAGTACCCGAAGTAGTACCTGCAGTAACAACCATATTATCTATTGCAAATGCACCGGATGAAGTTCCGTTTACATAAAGATAAATAGCCGATAGAGCTTGTGTTGCACTGCTAAGATTGAACGACCAGCTTTGAGTTCCCGTTAAAGACGAAGCAGGAAAAGGAACTACTCCGCTACCATAATTAATATAACCAATTTTGGGGGCTCCGGATACAACCTTAGTATCAAAACTGATTGTGTATGCTTGTCCTACGGCTAAGTTTAAAGAAAGATTATCGGCAAGAATCGGTCTGCTGTTAGAAGTGCCGGGGCTTGTTACGTTCATCAAACCTTGGTAAGCACCGGATATAGGACTAGTTGCATTTACACCGAACGAATAAACCGCTCCTCCGATAGAATTACCGGTATCCCAACTTGATGCATTACCTAATTCAAAATTTCCGTTGAGTGCTAAATTGGAGCCGTTATTTTCAATGACATTAAGAGTAGCATCCAAACTTGTAACACTACCGTAAGGATTAGTTACAGTAACACTGTATTTTTTCCCGTTATCTGCTAATGTTGTAGATGGTGTAGTGTAACTTGCACTGTTAGCGCCGCTAATGTTGCCGCCGTTAACTTTCCACTGGTAGCTTAGCGGACTTGTTCCCGTAGCAATTACAGAAAATGTTGCAGTTTGACCAACCAGAACAGTCTTGCCTGCCGGCTGTTGAGATATTGACGGCGGGAAATTCTGAACAGAGCCGAACTTTAGCATTACTGCAGGACCCGGCCAAAGTACTTCCGAACCGTGATGAGTGGTATTTGATTGATAAGTTACAGTGTTTGTTCCGGTCTTGATAAACGATTTGTTAATCGAAAAATTATCGAACTTGTAAAAATGATCTAATCCATGATTACTAATACCATTATTGTTCACTAAGGCTAGATAAGGTGCCGTTCCTCTATCATTTCCCCACGTTCTAGTAAAATATCGTACTTCAGATATTGACGAAAGGTTGGTACTAGTAGGAATGCTAAAATAGCTGCTTTTGTTCCTGTAGGGACTACCGACCGCACCCCACGGCACCCAAAACCTTTCAGGGACATTAACTCCCTTATATAACTTAACTGAAAAATTATTTCTTGTCAAAGTCAGATTTTCAGCAGCATTTGTAACATACCAGACACCATTATTATCCTTTATCCTGGCTTGCAGTTTAACAAAATTCGCAGTTTGATCCGGGACCCACTCTGTATTCCAAACAACACTATAGGGCGCTGAAAGATCTGTTCCAACATTTCCTTTTATCTCCATTTGCGTATCAGTATAATCTCGATGATAATAACCTTGCCATTCGGAATAGATTCCGTCACCATCAAGATCATATCCTTTATAGTAACTTAGAAATTCAACTCTGTTTATACCGGCAGAACTGGATGCGGAAGCTGTTACGGTAGGCTTATCACTAAAAC
>JAENZU010000697.1 GCA_016841125.1 Melioribacter sp.
GCCGCAGGGGGAGACTCCTTTTTCTTATCTCTGGAAAGTTACATTCAGAGGTCTTTCGGAGAGGTATCAGCCGATTACGGAAAAAGCCGTAAAGCGTCTGCAGTATGAGTTGGAAGTGATAGACGAACTCGGCTTTTGCGATTACTTTTTAATTGTGTGGGATATTGTTCGGGAAGCTCATTCCCGGAGAATGATGACAATAGGGCGTGGCTCTGCCGCCAACAGTTTGGTTTCGTACTGTTTGGGATTCACACAAGTGGATCCGCTGGAGCATAATCTTTACTTCGAAAGATTTTTAAATAGAGGCAGAACATCTCCGCCCGATGTAGATCTCGATTTTTCGTGGCGGGAACGGGATTCCATTGTGAAATACATTTACGATACTTACGGATACGATCATGTTGCAATGATCTCTACAACCGTAACTTTTCGTGCACGTTCGGCATTTAGGGAAGTGGCAAAAGTATTCGGCATTCCCGATTCCGAGATTTCAAAATTCAGTAAATTTATTCCATGGACAAGTGCTAAAAATTTGCCGGTACTGGCAGAAAAATTTCCCGAGGCGAAATCACTAAAATTTGACGATGACCCGTGGAAAACGGTTATTGATATTGCATCGAAAATTGGCGGATTTCCGCGTCATTTGAGCATACATCCCGGCGGCATCGTCATTACCGAAAAGCCGATCACAAATTATGTGGCGCTTGAATACGCAAAAAATAAAGGGCTCGGGTTAATAGTAACGCAGCCTGATATGTATCCGGTTGAAGAAATGGGCTTAATCAAAATTGATCTGCTCAGTCAGCGTTCTTTGGGAGTTCTGCGTGATACAATGGATAAACTGCAAGGGGAATTTGGGGAGCAGAATCAAAATGCAAAAATCTTCTCTTTTAAGAATGAAGAGGAAAAGTGAATTGTTAAAGTGCTTAATTGCTAAACTGTTGAGATAATAATTGAAAACTAGGCAATTAAGATTAGCAACTCATTAAAATATTGATTTACATGTATAAAATTTAAAAGATCAATCACGCAAAGATTATTTTTCCGATATAAACATCTTTATTTTTAACCGAATTATTCATAATTTAGATGCTCGAAAGTTGAGTGCGAATTCTTAATTTTAGGATTTTCAGGACTTAAATTCTAAAAAATAGTATTTGTCGCATTTGCCAATTAGAAATTACTTCTAAAACAGCCTAAAATGGCAGCTTCTTCAGATAATAAATATGGCAAAGTATTTGTCAGAGAATATAAAAATTAGAACAATAATTTAATTCACAATAAATTTGGGGATTTTAATGGAAAGACGAAAAATAACAATTGATGGTAACGAAGCCGCTGCTTATGTGGGTTACCATAATAGCGAGGTGATCGCGATCTATCCGATTACTCCCTCCTCAGGAATGGGAGAAATGTCGGATGAGTGGTCAGCCAAAGGAGATAAAAACCTTTGGGGGACAGTCCCGACAGTTTCCGAACTTCAGAGTGAAGGGGGAGCATCCGGCGCGGTTCACGGAGCTTTACAAGCTGGTACACTTACAACAACTTTTACCGCTTCGCAAGGATTGCTTTTAATGATCCCGAACATGTATAAAATTGCAGGTGAGCTCACACCTACTGTGTTTCATGTTTCAGCAAGATCAATAGCTGCATCTGCACTTTCTATATTCGGTGATCACAGTGACGTGATGTCAACAAGGCAAACCGGATGTGCGCTATTAGCTTCCAGTTC
>JAENZU010000036.1 GCA_016841125.1 Melioribacter sp.
ACTTCGACAGACTTGGCTCTTCTCATAGATTTTCAATTTTATTAGGTCTTTATTAGTATGAACAAATACAGTAAAATTGCTGCATTTATATTGCTGGCTTACTTGTTTTTCGGCTGCACCGATAAATTCGATTCTTCAATAATATCCAGTTTAAGTGAAATACAGGGTCCGCCTAATATAAGTGATACGCTCTATATTCTGCAATCACCGGTTTGGGGAGGATTTAATAAGCCGCAGGCAATGATAGTTGGAAGAGATAACTTTTTATACATTGCGGATACAGACAATAATAGAATTGTAATGATGGATGTTGCAGGTCAAATGCTGGGGGCTAAGCAAGTTAAGCATCCTGTTGCAATTGCGCAGGACCATAGGTTAAATTTAATTGTTTGCGCTCAGCTTGATACGGTAATCGAAGGGAATTCGGTTACTTACAGTGCAGTTTATAAAATTGATATGTTTGCCGCGGGTCATTTAATTGAAACGGCTCCGGTTAAAAGAATACTGCCCGCCACTTCATTTGATTTACTTAGACCGGACAGAGAATACACAGGGGTTACGGTATTTTACGATAATTCATATTTCGTTTCCAGAAAAGGGTCGCAAAACACAAGCAGAATTGATCCTGATAACGCAATATTATCCTTCAAAGTTTTAAATAGAAACGGAATAAGAAAAGATACCCTCACAGGTAAACTTCCACTTTTTGAACCGGTAGGTACGGGACTTCCTTCGGCATACAACTTATCTTCACTATCATCCACTAACTTTCAGGGATTTGATATTGTAACTACTTTAGAGACAAACAGCTTTAAAGTACAGTATCTAGAATATGTGCAGACGAATGACTTTGAGGGTTACAGGAGTAAACTTGCGGTAGGAACAGATTTATTAACGCCGAATAAATTCGGTAAACCGGAGGGTACAACTTTCGATAATGCAAATAATCTTTTTATTGCAGATGCAGCAAAGGATTCCGTCTTTAAATTTAATTCTTTTGGCGATGAACTGCAGAGCTTCGGTGGGGGTGAATTATTTGACGGTTTACCTTTGGATGGTCCAAGCGACGTTGCTTTTTTCGATAGAACTCTCTACTTAGTTGATACAAATAATAACAGAATTTTAAGATTCATTCTCTCCACTGAAATTGATTAAGGTTAAAAATGATTAAACGTAGTATTTTAATATTTGTTGGAATTATTGTAATAAATATAATTTCAATTGCTCAAACAGTAATTCCTATTATTGATGTTAGAGAAAATAACAGTCAGGGCATTCCTGTAATGCTGAATCAAACTGTAACCATCAGCGGCATAGTAACTGCATCAAATGATTTGGGAAGTTCCGGACCCGGTAACGTGCAGGATGAAACTGCCGGCATTTCAATTTATGGAAGCGATTTTGCAAGTCAAGTTAATATAGGTGATTCGGTTACTGTAACTTCAGTGGTGGCAGAGTATCGCGGTTTAACTGAGCTTGATTTTACACAAACCGGTTCTGCTTTCACTAACCACGGACCTGCAGTAAATCCTCCGGAACCATTGGTTGTTACATTGGAGCAGTTGGCATCACAAGCTTGGAATGGTATAGAAGAGTATGAAGGCATGCTGCTGCGAGTTAATAATGTTTCTATTGATGGTTCTGGTAATTTTGCCGGAAATACAAACTATCCAATCTCTGATTCTACTGCCACACTGGAACTGCGTGTTGATACCGACGTTGCTACAATGGTTGGGTCTCCAATACCATCCGGTGCGGTTGATTTGATTGGTATTTTAGGTCAATTTAAATTCAGCACTCCCTATAACTCCGGTTATCAAATTCTCCCAAGAAGTATTAACGATCTGTTAACCGAAAATGAGCCATTGATAATTAGTCCTGTTGTGGCATCAAATATAACTCCTTCATCATTTACTATTTATTTTAATACCGTAAGACCGGGAGACACAGAAATTAGATACGGCAAAACACAAGCACTTGAAATAGATACACTTGTTGTTGAAGAAGACACAACTTATCACATTATTCCTATTGACGGACTGGATTCGCTGACTACGTATTATTATCAGGCATTGTCTTCAAATGATAATGGAACCAGTATAAGCAGTATTTATTCTGTCAGCACTTCATCGCCTAATCCGTCTTTGGGTACAATACATATTTACTTTAATAGTGCAGTGGACAACAGTGTTGCCATTCCGGGCAATGAAGCTGTCGGCAATATCGATTTTTCAACAAAATTAATTGAAAGAATAAATTCTGCAACCGAATCAATTGATATGGCAGTTTACAGCTTTTTTGGATTGAGCGAAGTTGCAAATGCTATTGTAGCAGCCAAAAACCGGGGAGTTAAAGTAAGAGTTGTTTATGATGATAGACAAACTCAGAGTTCGATGCAGGTTCTTCTTAACAACGGAATTTTAATAAGCAAGCGTCCCAACATAGATGGAATAATGCACAATAAATTTGCAATTTTTGATGCAAGAGATTCGGACCCTATCAATGATTGGGTTTGGACAGGTTCATGGAATTGGACTTCAACCGAGCTGAATTGGAGAAATAACATAATCGAAATAAATGATCCGACATTAGCTTCGGCTTATCAAACTGAGTTTGAAGAGATGTGGGGTAGTACCGGCGACACACCCAATTCATCGGTTGCTAAGTTTGGTCCTTTCAAATCTGATAACACCGTACATTCTTTTAATATCGGAGGAAGACCGGTTCAATTATATTTTAGTCCATCGGATCACACAGAATCTCAAATAATAAATTCAGTTAGTACCTCTGACAGCTCAATTTATTTTTCATTGTTAGTTTTCACAAGTGATGGGATTTTTAATTCCATTTTTCAAAGACATTCATCCGGTGTGCGCAATATCCGCGGTATCATTAACGATATTAACTCACAAGGTTCTGAATTCAGCAATCTGCAGGGGCTTTCCGGAAGTGAAATGTTTGAGTATAACAACGGTACTATGCATCACAAATATGGTATAATCGATGCCTCGGTACCAGACAGTGACCCTATCGTTATTACAGGTTCGCACAACTGGTCGAGAGCTGCTAATGAAGACAACGATGAAAATACGCTTTTCATTCATGATATTTTAGTATCAAATCAATATATGCAGGAATTTAAAAAACGATACAACGAGCTTGGCGGTACAACTGTTTTTACAATTCCAATTATCACCGGAGTTAAGGATACTGAAAATGAGCTTTATCCAAATTCAATTTTATTGGAACAGAATTATCCTAATCCTTTTAATCCGATGACAACAATTAGTTTTTTCTTACCGGAAAAAGATTTTGTTGATTTATCGGTTTATAATTTAATCGGTCAAAAAGTTGCGACGATATTGAGCGGGGAAGTAAACCCGGGAAAAACTGTAGTTGATTTCAGAGGTGATAACTTATCTAGCGGTGTTTATATTTACCAGCTTCAGACATCAAAAAAGACAATTAGTAAAAAAATGATAATGTTAAAGTAATCTTTTATTGAATCTAAAAATGAGTTTAGTTAATTTTGTAACTATTCATTTTTTATAGGAGAAAAATGGCAAGCAACGAAGGTAAAATTGTTCAGGTTATCGGTCCGGTAGTGGACGTTGATTTTGAAGACGGCAATCTTCCAAAAATTTATAATGCAGTTAAGATTCCCAGAACTTCAATTGAAGGTGAAGAAGAAATATTAATTGTTGAAGTTCAACAGCATTTAGGTGAGAATAGAGTTAGAACCGTAGCGATGGATTCGACCGATGGTTTAGTTAGGGGAATGAAAGCTATTGATACCGGTGAACCTATAACTGTGCCCGTCGGACCACAAACTCTCGGAAGATTAATAAATGTAATTGGTGACGGGATTGATGGTTTAGGAGAAATTAAAACTGAAAAAAGATATCCCATTCATAGACACGCTCCAAAATTTAAAGATCTGACAACCACACAAGAGATATTTGAAACCGGAATTAAAGTTATTGATTTGCTTGAGCCATATTCTAAAGGTGGAAAAACTGGATTATTCGGCGGTGCCGGTGTCGGCAAAACGGTTATCATCCAAGAGTTAATTCACAATATAGCCAAAGAACACGGCGGATACTCTGTGTTTTCCGGTGTTGGTGAAAGAACACGCGAAGGTAATGACCTTTGGCTTGAAATGAAAGAATCCGGTGTGTTGGATAAAACCGCGTTGGTATTCGGTCAAATGAATGAACCACCCGGTGCTAGATTGAGAATCGGTTTAACAGGCTTAACTATTGCTGAATATTTCCGCGATGAAGAGGGAAGAGACGTACTTCTGTTTATCGATAATATATTTCGTTTTACTCAAGCTGGCTCTGAAGTAAGTGCTCTATTGGGACGCATGCCTTCCGCCGTAGGTTATCAGCCTAACCTTGCCTCAGAAATGGGTGAGCTGCAGGAACGAATCACATCTACGGATAAAGGCTCTATTACTTCAGTTCAAGCAATTTATGTTCCTGCCGATGACTTGACAGACCCCGCACCTGCAACAACATTCTCACACTTGGACGCTACAACCGTATTGAGCCGTCAAATTTCAGAATTGGGAATATACCCGGCAGTTGATCCGCTGGATTCAACTTCAAGAATTTTGCAGCCCGGTATTATTGGTCATGAACATTACGATGTTGCAACAGAGGTCAAGGAAGTCCTTCAATCTTATAAAGATTTGCAAGATATTATTAATATTTTAGGTATGGATGAATTATCGGAAGAAGATAAAGTGATAGTTAGAAGAGCCCGTAGAATACAAAGATTTTTCAGCCAGCCATTCCATGTTGCAGAGCAATTTACAGGCTACAAAGGTGTATATGTTAAATTAGAGGATACGATTAGAAGCTTTAAGGAAATTCTTGACGGTAAACATGACGGACTTCCGGAAGCTGCGTTTATGTATTGCGGTACAATTGAAGATGTTGTCGAAAAAGCTAAAAAGATGCAGTAAATAATATGAAACAATTACATCTTGAAGTAATCACACCGTCCAAAGCTGCTTTCAAAGGTGAAGTTGAATCTGTGACAATTCCCGGAACATTGGGTAGTTTCCAGATTTTATATAACCATGCTCCCATTCTCAGCACATTTGAAATTGGCATAATCAAAATTGCAGATCTTGATGGAGGCATTAAATTGTTTGCGACCGGCGGGGGTACAGTAGAAGTACTGAACAATAATATTATAGTACTGGCAGAAAGTTTTGAATCGCCCGAACAAATTGTTTTGGAAAGAGCAAAAAGCGCAGAGCAGCGTGCTAAAGAACGATTATCACAAAAGAACAAACATGATATTGATATAGCCCGCGCCGAAAGTTCTCTTAAAAGGGCAATAAACCGGATCAAATTGATTAATAAAAAGTAGTTTAGATTAAATAATTTTAGTTAGATTTTTATAAAAGGGACTGTCTGTAAGTCCCTTTTATCTTGTAGTTTAACTACTGGCAACTAAAGTTCATTTAAGTATCCATCCCCTAAAATTATACCCTTTAATGAAGCAGAATCATTTATGTAACCCTCAACCTTTTCAAAATGATTGAGTAGAAAGTTTAATCTGTTTTTTTCGTTCCGTTCAATTAATAAGGCTTGCTGCTGTTCTAAAGTGAGCCCCGATTTTTCTGCAATTTTGAAAGATTTAACACTCAAATCCATTTTCTCCAAATTTTGCCAGTATGGTTCGCCGGGATCGCTTTTGGTTAAACTTAGAATTTTTTGAAACCTATCAATAACCATATTGAGTGATTTTGTTTCCGTTATTAAATCATCGTCATCGTATCGGAGCACGTCAGCTTCCAAATAGCCGTGTTCATGTTCTGCAGTCTGTAATAATCTAAACCGTTTCTCACATCTAACAACTATATCCATTTTACCATCGTCGTAAATTTTTGATATTTTCTCAACAACAACAAAACTACCAATTTCCGAAAGTTTATCATTTATGAGTGCTATAATCCCAAAGCCTTCATTATTGCCCACGCATCTATTTATCAACTTTTTATAACGCTCTTCGAAAATATGCAGCGGATACCGGGAATTTGGAAAGATCACTAAATTTAAAGGAAATATAGGGATGCTAGAATTCATTTTTTAATTTTGTATTTTGATCAATAATATTATAAAAAAAAGCCTGAAAGTTCGAGAGAAAAGATCAGGCTTTAATTTTTTAATTAACTAATTATTTTGCAGCAGAGTATCTTTTAGCTACTTCATCCCAATTTACAACATTCCACCATTCGGAGATGTAATCAGGGCGTTTGTTTTGATATTTGAGATAATACGCATGCTCCCAAACATCGAGACCTAAAATTGGTGTCCCTTTAACATCGGCGACATCCATTAAAGGGTTATCTTGATTTGGAGTTGAGGTAACAGCCAATTTACCGTTGGATACCACCAGCCATGCCCAACCTGAACCGAACCGGGTTGCAGCCGCATTTGAGAACTTTTCTTTAAAATCATTAAACGAACCAAATGCAGATTTAAGGGCATCAGCTAATTCGCCTTTAGGTTCTCCGCCTTTGTTTGGTCCCATTACTTCCCAAAAAAGTGAATGGTTATAATGTCCGCCGCCATTATTTCTAACAGCAACCGGATATTTAGAAACATTTTTAAGAAGTTCTTCAAGTGATAAATTAGCAAGGTCAGAACCTTCAACGGCGCCGTTTAATTTACTAACATATCCTGCGTGATGTTTGTCGTGATGAATTTCCATTGTTCTCGCATCTATATGCGGTTCTAAAGAATTAAAATTATAAGGTAGTTTTGGCAATTCGAATTTAGCCATAGTTTTATTGCTCCTTTTATTATTATTTATTTTATTAGTTATCGCTTCAATTTTTGTAACTCCGCTAATAAGCGGGAGAGCTCCGATAGAAAAAATAAAACTTCGTCTTTTCACTAAATCAGCTCCTAAGTTATTTGATAAGCTTAAACTCCAAAAGATTCACCGCAGCCGCATGTTTTGGTTGCATTTGGATTATTAAATACAAAACCTTTACCGTTAAGCCCTCCGCTAAAGTCTAATTCAGTTCCTAATAAATAGAACAAACTTTTACCATCTACAATTAACTTTGCACCCTTATCTTCAATTATTGTGTCGCCATCTTTTATTTCACCGTCGAAACCAAGTTGATAAGTTAAACCGGAACAGCCGCCTCCTTTTACACCCACTCTAAGGCCATGTTCCTTGGGAATATTATTCTCTTCCTTGATTTGATGTATTTGTTTTGCGGCGTTTTCAGTAACTTTTATTTCGCTTTGGGTTGCTGTATTGTTCATTATTCCTCCAAAATTATTTCTCTGCTAATTCAGCAGGTTCTTCTGTTTCCGAAACAGGTTTATCAAGATAAAAATTCACTTTCCACGTGTTCTTACTTACCTTAATAAGTTTTTCCTCTTTTTCTAAATCATCAATAAATTTAACTGCCAATTTTTCAGCGTCCGCGTAGGGGACTGGACTATTTTTCAATTTGAAAAATGAAATTATTGAATATTGAATATCTCTAAAAAAAATATTGGAATTATAAAAGAAGGGATATTTTTCGCGCATAAACCGGAAGAAAATTTCCTCATTCGATTTTAATACTGACATATAATCCATTACTACTCCAGTTAAATTAATTCACTAAGTTTAGTTGAACCGAAAACATCAAGCAATCTATTTTGAATTTTAGACATCGGGTTTCTGATGCAGCAATCTACCAACCTTCCGCAATCATCTTTTGTTGCACCTTCAAACATGCAATTTGTCAATTGAATATTTTGATCCAGAGAATTTATTATTTCAAGCAGAGAGAGATTATCCGGCGACACTGCCAATGTATAACCCCCTTTATTTCCCTGCTGCGAAACTACTAATCCTTTACGCACCATTTTTTGCAACAATTTTGCCAAGAGTTCAAATGGAATATTTTCTTTTTCGGATATTTCTTTTGCACTAACACAAAGGGTATTTGAGTTATAGTGGATATATCTTAAAGCAAATATTGAATATTCAACTGATTTAGCAATCTTTAACATAATAAATACGACTTAATTTGTCGTATAACTTACGAAATCGATACACTATTGTCAAGAAATAAAAAGATGAAAAGTATGAATAAAGTTTTAGAAGCCTAAAATTGTAATGTAACTTTTTGCCAAATCGACTACCGGTGAAAAATAGACACCGAATAATAATATTGGAATCAGCATAATAATAATAACCGCAATTTGACCAAAGTTAAGAGGTATCTTCTCAGTTTTTTCAGTTGGGGAGGTTAAAAACATATGTTTCAAAACTCTGATATAATAATAGAGAGAAACAACCGTATTAAGTAAAGCAATTATTGCGACGGTTAACATTTTGGCATCGACAAGAGCGATAAACAAATAAAGTTTACCAATAAATCCAGCAGTAGGGGGAAGGCCCGTTAGAGACACTAAAAAGATTGCGAGTGATACGCCGAGAAAAGAAGATTTGAATCCCAGTCCATCGTAATCATCAATATCTTCAGAGCCAGTTTTATTTGCAATTACCATTACAATAAAAAATGCACCCAAATTCATAAAAAGATAAATGGTGAAATAAATTAATATTGCAATTAGACCTTGATTTGAGAATACTAATAGTCCGAGCATCAAATACCCGGCATGAGCAATAGATGAGTAAGCAAGCATTCTTTTCAAATTCCGCTGCCAAAGGGCAGTGAAATTTCCAAGTGTCATTGTTAATAGCGAAATTATTATCAACAACGATTCCCAATCAAAAACTTGAAGAAGCTGCCAATTACCGTTATCATCAACAAATGTAACGAACGTGGTTTTAATAAATCTTATCAATAATGCAAATCCGGCAGCTTTACTGGCAACCGAAAGATACGCGGTTATAGAGATGGGCGCACCTTCGTAAACATCGGGTGTCCAAAAGTGAAATGGTGCCGAAGATATTTTGTATCCGATACCAGCAAATATTAAAATAATTGAAAATGCGAGTGTTAATAAGTTAAGACTTTGAGTTTGAAGTGCAGCGCTGATAATGTAAAGATTGGTTGATCCGGTTAATCCGTAAAGAATGGAAATACCAAACAGCATCATGCCTGTTGAAGTTGCACCGTATAATAAATATTTAAGCGATGCCTCGCTTGATCTATCTCTCAACTTTGTGAAGCCAGCTAAAACGTAGGACGATAAAGAAAGTAATTCCATTGAGAGGTAAATTAAAATTAAATCGGAAGCGGAAATTAAAACTAGCATTCCGAGTATCATTCCGAAAATTAGTGCATAATACTCACCGAGGCGGTCGGTAATTTTATTAATCTCATCAGAATAGGCAGAAAACGCAACCACAAATATTGAGGAAATGATAATGATCAGTTTGAAGAACGCACCGAAGTTATCAACTGCGATCATTCCATATTTTGGATTATCTGTAGATAGGAAAGCAAAACCCGAGATATTGAATTGATCAACAACAAAAATTCCTGTAATAATTATTCCGGCTAAGGCAACATAGGGAATGATAGTCTTATTTTTATGAAAAATTAAATCAAGTAAGACTAATAGAATAATTGAAGCCGAAGCGGCTATTTCAGGTTTTACAAAATATAATGATTCAGTAATAAATGATAGATCCATTTTTCAAACTTTAATTTAATAATCCGCTGACAGAAATATTTCCAACTTTAATTGTGACAAAATCTACTAGCGTATTTACGGATGTATTCATAATGTCAAGCATAGCAGAAGGATATACACCTAAGAATATTATGATAATTGTTAAAGGCACAAGCATTACATATTCACGTGCAGTAAGGTCCTTTAGTCCGCTCCATTTTTCGTTAAGATTCCCGAAGAAGATTCGTTGGAGTGTCCAAAGCATATAAGCTGCACCGAGTAAAATTCCCAGTGTTGATATTATAGTCAAAACTCTAATTTCCTCAACTCCGAAAGCGCCAATAAATACAAGTGCTTCGGAAATAAAACCGCTCATACTAGGCAGCCCGATTGCCGCAAAGAAAGCTACAGTTACAAACCCGGTATAAATAGGCATTTGACTTGCGAGTCCGCCGAAATCATTGATTCCTCTTGTATGAGCACGATCGTAAATAACGCCAACGATTAGGAAGAGCATTGCTGTAATTGTACCATGGTTAAACATCTGGAAAATAGCTCCATTAATTCCCGCAGTGGTTAGAGAAGCCATACCTAGCAAAACATAACCCATATGTGATACCGATGAATAAGCGATCAATTTCTTGAAATCTTTTTGCGCAAGAGCAACAAACGCTCCATAGATTATATTCACCATTCCGAATAAAGCTATATACCAGGCAAGATCTTTAGTGATTTCGGGAAAGATTGGAAAACTGATTCTCAAAATTCCGTATGTACCCATTTTAAGTAATACACCGGCAAGTATTACGCTTATTGGTGTCGGTGCTTCAACGTGTGCATCAGGAAGCCAAGTATGGAAAGGGAACATCGGTATTTTAATGGCGAACCCGGCAAATAAAGCTATGTATGCAATAAACCTAAGATTGTCCGGATTAAATGGAGAGAGAATTCCATCGGCAGTATAATTTGCTTTGTCCATTAAAGCGAGCAAATTAAAAGTAAACACTTGCGAACCGTCGGCTAAAGTCTCACTGGCACTAAAATACAAACCGATCATAACAAGAAGCATAAATACAGAACCGAGCAAAGTATAGATGAAGAACTTAATTGCAGCATATTCTTTTCGCGGACCGCCCCAAATTCCAATTAGGAAATACATGGGGAGGAGCATTAATTCCCAAAAGATGTAGAATAAAAAGAAATCCAATGAAACAAATACGCCCATCATTCCGGTATCCAGCAGTAAGAATAGGGCAAAATAACCTTTAGGAGATTTGTTGATATTCCAGGAAGATATGCATGCTATAAAAGAAATTAGAGCAGTCAGCAGCACCATCGGCATACTAATACCGTCGATCCCCATGAAGTAATCAACCTTCAATGTTCCAAGCCAATCGAATCCTTCAATTTCTATCCATCTTGCTTTTTCGATAAATTGAAATGATCCTTGCTGAAATACCCCGCCTGCATTGTAATTGTAACCTGCTAATAAAATTACGGCAAGCACCAGTTGAACACCAGTTGCTGCGAGAGAGGTTATTTTTATCGTTTGTTTCTGTTCACCGGGGAGGAGTAATATTATCAGCATTCCCAGAACAGGAACAAATGTAATCAATGTTAAAATTGGAAATCCTTCCATGCCTTGTAATTACCTTATTTTTTCCTAATTAAAAAGGATTAAAAACTAATAATAATATTAGTACCGAAAATACGACCAGTACTAAATATGCCTGAACTTTACCTGATTGAAATCTTCTAAATGACATTCCGATGAAACCGCTTATGAATGCAGTAAAATTAACCAGACCATCAACTATATATTTATCGAAGAGATTGCTTACATTTGCAAATACTCTTGTAATATATGCCGTTCCGTTTACTGCGCCGTCAATTATATTGGAATCGAACCAAGATAATATTTTACTTAATGCAATTGTTCCCGAGATAAACGTGTAATGATACAGTTCGTCGATATACCACTTATTCAATGAGAAGTTATACAGCGGCTTGAACCTTTCCGCAAGTTTATCCGGATTTATCTTTTTCCACTGGTACATCAAATAAGCGATTAGAATTCCCAGTCCGCCGAGTAATATTGAAAGAATCATTGCCGGATAATGAAGCGTATGGAGTTCATGCATATAAGTTTCGGAATGTATCATTTCATTTGAATAATACTTCGCACCTGAAAAATCATTCTGCATAAAGTCAAAACGGGTTTCCTGCGGAACCACAGATGCGGGAGTTTGAAGCCATTTTGCCGAGAACCATCCAGCATCGGGATTAATTGGATTAGGCGTGTACCAAATAAAAACTGATAATACAGCCAGCACAATTAATGGAACTGTCATTGCTAAAGGAGATTCATGTGCGTGATCATATTTTTCTTTATTCCGGGGTTCACCGTGAAATGTAATTATCACAAGCCTGAACATATAAAATGCAGTAAGAAGTGCAACTGTAAAACTGAGAATTGGTATGAGCCAATGTCCGGTTAAATTTCCAAAAACCAATGTGCCAGCAAGAATCCCATCTTTACTCAAAAAACCGGAAAATAGGGGAACGCCCGATATTGCTAATGTATAAATCAGAAAGGCAGAATATGTGATCGGCAGTTTCTTCCTCAATCCGCCCATTTCTCTAATATCCTGTTCATGATGCATAGCATGAATAACAGAACCCGAACCTAAAAAGAGACCGGCTTTAAAAAATGCGTGTGTAACGAGATGAAAGAAAGCAAATACATACGCGCCGACGCCTAACGACATAACCATATAACCAAGCTGGCTTACCGTGGAATACGCAAGTACTTTCTTAATATCGTTTTGAGTTAATGCAATTGTTGCGGCAACAAAAGATGTTATCGCCCCGACAACAGCAATAAATAACATTGCGTCCGCAGTCAACATTACAAAAATTCTGCTAATGAGGTAAACTCCAGCAGCTACCATTGTTGCAGCGTGGATAAGAGCACTAACAGGAGTTGGACCTTCCATTGCATCGGGCAGCCAAACGTGAAGAGGGAATTGAGCTGATTTACCGACAGCGCCCATAAATATTAAAATGCCTGCCGCGGTCAACCATGAAAAACTATCAAACGGAATATTACCGGCAGCCATTTGTGTGTAAATTGTATCGAATGTAAATGTCTTGTAATGTGTGAAAAGAATTAAAATGCCGATGAACATTCCAATGTCGCCGACCCGGTTTACAAGAAAAGCTTTTTTACCTGCGTCAGAGGCAGATTTCTTTTCATACCAAAATCCGATAAGCAGGTAAGAGGATAAACCAACAAGTTCCCAGAAAATATACATCATCAATAAATTATGAGTAAGAACAATGCCGAGCATCGAAAATGTGAAAATCCCTAAATAAGCAAAGTATCTCGAAAATCTCTTATCTCCGTGCATATATGCAATTGAAAAGATATGTACAAGGAAACTTATAAGTGTTACCACGAAAAGCATTATTGTTGAAATGTTATCTATCTGGATTCCGAGTTCAATTTTGAATTCACCGATTAGAGGCACATTACCGAAATCGATCCAGTTGAAACTGTAAACTAAATCTTTGATTGGGAAATCAGTAAGTTTGAAGTAACCGATAATAATTGAGAGAAGCAGTGCAATTCCCATAATTGCAACTTCAAAAAGATATAATTTTGAGAATCTCTTACCGAAATGGATTACAACTGCAAACCCGATTAAAGGTAAGAATAAAATTATTAGCGATAAACTTAACAATGAAACTTCTGACATATTATTCTTTTAGTTTACTTATTTCATCAACATTTACGTTGGCAAAGGTTTTATAAATATTTAGAACTATTGCTAGAGCAATAGCTGCTTCGGCTGCAGCAAGAATGATTACAAATAGTGCATAAACTTGACCGCCGATACCAAAATTTCCGAATCTTGAAAAAGCAACAAAATTAATGTTGGCAGCGTTTAGAACCAACTCAACTCCCATTAAAACCAGCACAGCATTTTTACGGGTAACTATTCCGTAAATTCCCAGCGAAAAAAGAATTGCGCTTACAAATAAATAATGTGATAATCCGACTTCCAACAAAACTTAGTTCCTTTTAAATTTCTTTATCTCTTCTTGCAATTGAGGCAGCTCCAATTAAAGCGATCAACAGTAGAATTGCTAATAATTCAAAAACTAATACATATTCTGTCAACAGTGCATTGCCTATTAAATGAACTGTCGTTACGGGCAGTTGACTTTGCTCTGTATGCCAATTAGTTCTGATCATTATTGCGGCTAATGCGCCCGCAAATAATCCGACAGCTATAACAGCAGGAAACACCTGAATGCTGCCTGTTTTAATTTCTACCTTTGTTATTTTATTTGTGAGCATGACACCAAAAATAATAAGAACCAAAATGCCGCCAACATAAACAAGAATCTGGACGATGGCAATGAAATCTGCTCCAAGTAAAACGTAGAGACCGGTAACTCCAAAAAATGTAAACATCAAACTAAAAGCAGAATAGAT
>JAENZU010000037.1 GCA_016841125.1 Melioribacter sp.
GTAGTTGAAAATTTGAGAAATAACAGCTAATTAAGAGACGAAGGTTTAATTATAGTTGAACGGTCGATTCAAACTGAAAAGGAAGATAAAGAGGCTTTTGGAAAAGAAGCATTCAAGAGAATCGGTGATTCGTTAATTTATCAATTTTCAAATGAATAAAATTCTATATATTTTTTTTCTTTCAGCACTCACATTACTAACCGCCCAAAATTTTGAAAGAGAAATTAATTCAATTTCTATCGAAGTTAATTCACTTGAATTGAATAATACATTTTCTGGTGGAGTTAATAATCCCGAATTTCAATTTGTTGATATTGACGGCGATTCGGATGCAGATCTGCTCTATTTTTGCTCCGACGGCTCATTTGAGTGGCTGGAAAACAAAGGCTCTGCTGCAAGTTTTAATTTCGAATTAACGCTGCAGGAAATTCCGGGTTTGGCGCTCAAAAATTGGTTCTTTTTTACGGACATTGACGCAGACGGCGATTACGATTATTTTACCGGCGGATCAGCAAACACCGTGCAGTATTACAAAAATGTTGGGACCGCGGCATTCCCAAATTTTCGGTTAGAAATCGACACACTTAAAAATGTGAATGGCGAAATTGTTTTCAGCGAAAGTGTATCAAACCCAACTTTTGCAGATGTTGATGCCGACGGTGATTACGATTTTATATCGGGCAATCAAGCCGGTACTGTAAGTTTTTATGAAAATACTGGTACTCCGCAAAACCTAATTTTAGATACACTCAATACTCGCTGGCAGGGTTTAGTGATCATCGGCGGTAAATCTGCGGAACGTCATGGAGCCAGTTCCCTCGAATTCGGCGATCTCGACGGTGATAATGATTTGGATCTGCTCTGGGGAGATTTCTTCAGTAGGAGTTTATACTTTATTCGCAATAACGGAACTGCGCAAATTCCCAACATGCAATTGGAATCAAATATTTATCCTGTCAATCAGGATTCATTATTAACACGCGGTTTTAATATGCCGAGATTATTTGACTTAGACTCTGACAGCGACCTTGATTTGTTTGCTTCGGTTTTATACGATCCGACGGTTCCGCAGTCAATTATATATTATAAAAATGAAGGGAGTTCATCCGCGCCTGCCTTTGTTAAAATCACTTCGGATCTTTTATTTACGCTTGATGTAGGAACAAAAAGTATCCCTGCATTGGTTGATATTGATGCCGATGATGATCTCGATCTTTTCATCGGGGCTGAAAATAATCCGTTCGGTACAATTTTCAGATTTGAAAATACCGGCTCGAATATTATTCCGGCATTCGTTTTGCGGGATTCAATGTTCGCGGAAATAATGTTCGATTTGAGTGTGGCGCCGGCATTTGGTGATATCGACAACGATGGGGATTATGATTTGTTAGTCGGAAAATTCCTCGGAGAAATTGCTTATTATGAAAATATTGGGAATACTCAATTTCCAAATTTTCAATATCGGGCTGAATTAAAAGATGGATCCGGAACGGTAATAAAACTCAGTAATTTCATCAGACCGGAATTGGTGGATGTCGACTTTGACAACGATTTGGATTTAGTATTAGGTGCATTTAATGGGGAAGTGATTTTGTACCGTAATAACGGTACATCAGCAAACTTCATTTTTCAGAAAGATGAAAATTACTTTAGTTCGATTGATGTTGGGGATCAGAGTAGTCCCGCAATGATTGACGAAGATAACGATGGAGACCTGGATTTGTTCGTTGGTACGCGCGAAGGCATAATTAAATTTTTTCGTAATATCGGGAATTTGCAGAATCCAAATTTTCAATTAATCTCCAATGATTATTTCAGCTTTGATTTTGGAGGTGAGGCATCTCCACTATTTTGGGATGCCGATCTCGATGGTGATTACGATCTGATTGCCGGTAATATCAAAGGCGGACTTTATTTTATGAGGAATAAATTGATCAGCGGTATTGATAATTCTGATGTTTCTATTCTGCCCGAAACAATAAATTTGCAAATTTCTGCTTACCCTAATCCCTTTAACGGAATTATTAATATTCAAATTGAAACCAAGTTTTATGGATTTCATTCAATTGAGTTATATAATGTTGCAGGGCAAAAGGTTGTTGAAATATTCAAAGGTTATTTGAATAAAGGCGAGTTAAAATTAAACTGGAATGCCAATACACTCAGTTCGGGCAGTTATATGGTTGTGATAAAAAACAAAAATACTTTAGCCGCAAAAAAAATCATCCACTTGAAATAGTAGTTTGTTAACGATGCTGCCCAGATCGATATTATTAAAGTTTGCCTTCTCTGTAGAGAATCTGAGTTTGAATTTTTTTAAGCTGCCTTTCTATTATGAGATCCGCAAGCTGATCCGCTAAAAGCTCCGGCGGTAATTTACTTGAAAATATTTCCCGAACCCGGTTTTCATCAACATCTATCATGTAAAGAATATTCATGAATTTTTCTAAATCACCATTTAGATATTCATTAATTCTTTTTTTGAGATGTTCTTTAATTTGGTGTAGATCAAAATGTACCGGCAAATTTTTAGTTTCCAGCCTAAAATCTTTTTGGAGCTTATCAGCCAAATATGGTATTAGTTTTTCGTTATTCATTAAAAAGAGCCGCCCTAAAAAGGACGGCTTAATTATCGAGTTATTCTCTTATCCATTTGATTACTTCAGACCATTTAGGTTTTTTACCGGTCATTAAAATACCGATTCTATAAATTTTACCTGCTATTGGAAATATCGCAAAAATTACGGCTAGATTTATTATGAAAGATAATGCAAGCTGCCAAAGGGGAACATCAATCAATGTTAATCTGGCGGGCATAACAATAATAGATGCAAACGGAAACATCGAAGCTATTGTTGCTAATGAATTATCCGGGTTGTTAGCCATTGAAAAAGAAATAAAGAACGGAATCATTATCAACATCATTACCGGCCAAATACCTGATTGTGCATCCTGATCGTTGTCGAATATTGCACCAACCGATGCGAACAATCCGAGAAATGTTATCAGACCGATGAAATAATTTAATAGAAAATACAGCAATTGTCCCGGATTTAAGTTTACTACAAATTCAGGAGGCAGGACAAAAAAGCTCGTGGAGATCAACAACATTACAGGAGAAAGCCAGATTGTCATTTGCGCTAACCCGATGATGGCATTGCCTAATATTTTACCCGTCATGAGATCTTTAGCATCAACAGACGAAAGCAGAATCTCAACTATACGGTTATTTTTTTCCTCAACTACAGAACGCATTACCATTGTGCCGAGGATTATTAAACTTAGGTAAAGGAGAAAAGTAAAGAGAAATGAGAGTATTCTGTTTCCAACACCTTCTTCTTTTACGCCCTCATCTTTTGAAACTCTGAATTCTTGAATATCAACACGATCCCTGGCAAATTGTATTTCAGTATCACTCAAACTCTTTTCAGCAAAATATATGTCAACCAATGCCTTATTAATTGATGGTCGAATTTTACTAAATACTGAATTATTGCTTGGGTTCTTTGAATAGTATTGAACTGACTTGTCTTTTAGCGCTGTCTCTGGAATAAAAATAATTCCTGTTAATTCACCGCTCAGCAAACTAGATTTTTTTTCATTTAAATAATCTTCAAAATTTTCAGCGGACATTACTTTATAAGAAATTTTGTAATTCTGATTTTTCACAAAATCGCGGTAAGCAAGATCCTCATCCACTTTTAGTCGTGCTTGATCCAATTCCGAAACGATTTCAAGTTTTGTGTTTTCGTCACCGTCAATACTCATAAAGAGAGTTTGCAGCGCTAATATTCCAACCATAAAAACGGGAATTAAAACAGTCATAAAGATAAATGTTTTGGAGAGAAGTTTATCCCTCAATTCTCTTTTTATCACGGCAATGATTTTTGAATTAAGCATTTGCACCTCCCCTCAGAAATTCACTATCCGGTCCTTTCCCCGCCACCTGAACAAATATTTCATGCAGAGAGATATCATTGGCATCGAATTTTTTTACAACTATATTATTTTCGATCAGCAGCTTTAATAGTTCTTGTGTCTGATCGGGCTGTTTTACTCTAATTCCGGTTGTGTTCCCGAAATCATCGATTTTATCAATTATCGGGTGCCCTTTTAAGAAAGATAGATTACCCTCGTGAGTTAAGCTGATGTTTCTTTGAGAAAATCTTTTTTTAATTTCCGAAAGCTCACCGTTAAGTATAATCTTGCCATTCTCGATCATTGCGATATGGTCACACATTTTTTCGGCAAAATCCATCAAGTGAGTTGAAAATATTATCACTTTACCTTTATCCTTCATTTCAATAATAATCTCCCGTAGAAGATTTGTATTTATCGGGTCTAATCCGGAAAATGGTTCATCCAAAATTATAAACTCCGGTTCGTGAAGGACTGTGGAAATGAATTGAATTTTCTGCTGGTTGCCTTTTGAAAGATCCTCAATTTTGGAAGCGGCTCTATCTTTTAGATCAAATCTTTGCAAGTAATATTTAGCTTTCTTTTCAATTTCTTTTCCGGTTTTCCCTTTAATTTCAGCGAAGAATAGGAGGGTATCAAGCACTTTCATCTTTTTATAAAGACCCCGTTCTTCGGGCAGATAACCCACTTTATCCTTAAAACTTTTATCTACTTTCGTCCCTCGTAGGTGAACTTCACCGCTGTCGGGGGTGTATATATTCATCATCATCCGGATGGTGGTTGTTTTGCCAGCGCCGTTTCTTCCGATGAGTCCGAAAATTGAACCTTCGGGTACACCGAATGAAGCGTTATCCACGGCTTTTATTCTACCGAATGATTTTGATAGATTTTTTACTTCAAGAGCATTCATAGAAATCCTTTATTTTCTTTTCGCAATCTTCTAAGACGAACTTAAATTTTGTATGTTCCAAAATTATCAATCAAATTTTTTCAAAATATCTTCAACCATATCTTTATGAATCATAAAATCGATTATTTTCAATTTAACATAATCTTCGTGATAAAACATGTATCCTTTATTTGGACCCATAAAAGCTCTTGATCCGGAATCTTTAATGAGGAACCAATCCTTATCTCCATCTTCTTTATATCCTACGATGTGAATTCCATGATCGTCGTAAGTTGTACCGTTGCTGAATCTGAATTGGCGGGCTTCTTCATTTATATAATCGGTTGGAATATCATAAGATGGTATCATGGCAGCTTCTTTATTTCCATCAATACCTGATTCAGAAACATCACCGCCTATGACAATTGAATAACCGTTTCGGACCGCTTTTTTAATTATTGATATGAATTCGTTGAGACTGATATTGTAGTAATCTTTATCGTTCCACCAATTATCTTCAACCGTGTATTCAACCTTCTGATAAAGGGGATACTGTTTCATCGAAATGATATCGATATAATCGTCAAAGTTTATTTTGAGGTAATCATTCAAATATGATTTTGGAGTGTATTCCTTTCCGTCAATCACAAAATTGTTAGGCGGAACTCCAAGGTAATAATTTAAAATTGATTTGATTGTGTTTAGTACTTCTTCTTTATTCCAAGCATTTGTGCGTTCAATCTCTTTTAGATACGAGTTCATTTCATCAAACAATTTGCTGTGGTCATGAAATTTTTGACCCGGCATTTTCCCTTCGTATTCACTCAAAGGAACTATTCCGTATTTTTCCCAGATTCTTTTGATAGCATTTGCTTCCGATCCCTCGGCAAAATAAGAGTCGCCGCGCCGGTCAACAAATTGGGCTGCCTTTTCAACATATTCCCAATAGGCTGTGTAAATTTCCGAAAGCTTCACCTTTTTATTCTGAAGACGAAAGACTTCAGATTCGAAATATGATGTAGTTGAAAATGCCCAGCATGTTCCGGTATTACCTTGAGATACAGGATCGTTGTGCCAGTAAAACTTGAAATCATTGTTACTTTTGGGGAGATCATAATTTGAAAAATCCATACGAAAAACATATTTGGGCTTTTTATCGGGAGCAAAAAACTCGTCACCCGATTTTTTAATTTCTTCGTAAAATGGATTTTTGTTTTCGATTAATTTGCCGGTGTCCTGTGCTTGAACCTCTGATACAATTAAAACGACCGAAACGGCTAATAAAAAAAAGACTGAATAAATTCTATTCATTTTTTAACTCCGAATAATTTTATTATTCAAAGTTAATAAAAGTGAGAGTTTGTTTCCTAATTATGTGATATAAAAGAAAAGCCGGAAGGGAATTAGATCCGCATCCGGCTTAACTTTACTAGGGAGTGGGAAAGATTAATTGTTAGAAATTATTTGAGCGCCAAGTGCGCTGTCACCGGCACCGTTCAAAAATCCTCTTGCGAACACAGTATAAATCTTACCATCTTCTAGAGTGATTCCATTTAAATTTAATGCAACAGTACTAGTTCCGGCAACTCTTACTTCTAAATTATATGTGCCCGCATCAAGCGGTGTGAATTCAGTGAATTCTTTGAATGACTTGTTTCCAAATACAATCGATCCGTCCGGTAAAGTTACATCAACTGCAGGTGCGTCAGGGGATAAGTGAATAAATCTAACATGAGCTTTGCCTGCTGCCGGTGAAGATAAATCATCCGAAAGTACCAACGCTGAAATATTTGCAACTGCATCAACTGCAAACACAGAATAATTTGCTGAAGGTGAAACATTCAAGTCAGCTTCAATTGCGGTTGTACTTGTACCGGATACATTAACTTTTACATTACGAGTACCGCTTAATATTTCAAGGTAACCAGTGTTATTTGGAAAAGTTAATCCACTTCCTTTTAACATATCATCAACCAACAGATCAACAGCAGGGGCATCAGGACTGGCATGAACAACTTTTACATTAGAATTTGAAAAAGGAATTTCAACACCCGCCATTCCGTCATCATTATCAATAAATGCTCTTACGTTGAAATCAAAGTTGTCTGCAGCAGAAAAAGTCCCTTTGGCGGTAACTGTATAAACATTACCGTTAACTAACTGAACGCCGCCTAGAATTACGACTGAGTTATTTGAGCCTGCTGGAGTCACAGCTAAATTATAAGGTCCGCCGTCAACTTCTAAGTAACTTGTTAAAGTTTTAAATGAAGCATTAGCAAATAATACTGCACCATTACCGTCACCAACTTTAATGTCCACTGCCGGGGCATCCGGACTGGCGTGTAGAAATCTTACTTTTGCTTTTGATGGATTAACTGCTCTTTCATCAACGCTTACAATTGGTTCAATACCGCTGAGTGAATTTACTGCAAAAACAGTGTAGTCTTTGTTGGGATCAAATTGTAAATCTGCGCCAATCACTACCGGCGTGCTTGAACCTGCCGGTGTTACTTCAACTCTCGAAGTTTTTGAAGGAATTGTTGCATAACCTGAACTTAAAGGAAATGCCAATCCTGAGATTGCGGTATTTCCATCAATAGATACATCAACTGAAGGAGCATCATAGCTTAGGTGGATTACTCTGACTTTAGAACTTAACAATTGCCCCAAAGTAACTGATTGAATACCTAAATCATTATCGATGTAAGCTACAACTTCGAACGGAAAATTATCATTCAAGTTCAAAGTACCTTGAGCTATCACCGAATACACCATTCCGTTTTGCAACGGTACATTTTGTAATTCGAATACAACTGTGGTTCCGCCTGCTGGAGTAACTGCTAAAGTGTAATTACCGGCGTCAACTTCAATATAATTTTCTACTCCTTTAAAGGAAGTTGAAGAAAAAAGTACAGCACCATTACCATCATTTAATTTGATGTCAACTGCCGGGGCATCCGGACTAGCATGAATAAACCTTACTTTAGCTTTGCTAGCGTTAGAAGTTCTGTTATCTTCAGCAACAACGGCTTCTATTGAGTTGAGTGAATTTACTGCAATTACGCTGTAACTTTTAGCAGCAGCTAAATTAAGATTAGACTGGATAACTACAGGAGACGATGTCCCAGCCGGTGTAACTTCAATGTTTAAGTTTGTAGCGGCGGGTAAAGTAGCATACCCTGAACTTTTACCGAATGCTAAACCTGAAATTGCTACGGAACTGTTTACTCTTACGTCAACAGCGGGTGCATCATAGCTTGCATGAATTACTCTTACTTGAGCCTCCTGAGGCAGAGATGATACAACCGGGTCGTCCTCGCTGCAAGCAGCAAATAAGAATAGTGAAGTGAACAATAATAAAACTAATTTTTTAGAGAACATTTATTCCCCCTTTACTTTTGTGATTTTAATTATTTGATTCACCGCCTTAACACTTAAAAATAATTTCAAAGTTCCATAGAGTAAAAATAAAATAGATGATTTATCTCATTTCGGAAGGAGTTTAATGGCATATTAATAAGTAAGTAATTTTTAATATGCGGCGAATTTTTGAGCGAGATTTTTTAGTTGCAAACTGAAGAATTTAGGCAGATTAAATTTGCTTCTTTTGTCTTATTTAACTTAACTTTAAAAAATAGTTTTACATTTTTGTACACAATTCGGAATTATGAAAAGCTTTCTAATTTGGTTTATTGCCTTTATAATTACTGCACTAACAGCCTATTACCAAAGAGCTACAGGTCCTACTTACCCCAAAAGCGGTCAAATAGAATTTGCCCAAAAAACTATCGGCTATAAATTATTACGCAGTCACGGCGGCACATCGGATCATCAGGTTAAAATTAATGCCGATACATCCTTCACTGCAATCCTAGCCTGGAAAAGATACAAAGTTGATGAACTATACAACAAATCTGAAATGGAATTAATCGACGGTGAGTTTGTGGGTACATTACCCAATCAGCCGCCGGCTGGTAAACTGGAATATTATGTAATTCTAAAACAGGGCGATTCCGAAACTTCATTACCATCGGATGAAACAATTGTAATCCGCTTTAAAGGGGACGTCCCAATTTGGGTGCTGATTCCACACGTAATATTTATGTTTGGTGCAATGCTGCTTTCAACCCGAACGGGATTGGAATTTTATAGTAAAGAGCCGAGATTGAAAATTTATACGCTTTGGACACTTGGATTTTTATTTATCGGAGGATTTATTCTTGGTCCAATTGTTCAGAAATATGCATTCGATGCTTATTGGACCGGCTTTCCGTTTGGCACCGATTTGACCGATAATAAAACTGCATTCGCATTTATTGGGTGGCTCGTTGCTTTGTGGATGTATCCAAAATCTAAAAATCCAAAATACTGGGCTGTGGCTGCTGCAATTCTTCTGCTCGCAATTTATATGATCCCGCATAGTGTAATGGGCTCAGAATTGGATTACAATAAGATTGAAAAAAATAAAGTCCAAATTCAAAAAAATATTCAGTAAAATCTAGGGAAAGGAAATGAAATGTAAGTTAGTATTTATTTTTCTATTGGTACTTACGGTTATTTCAGCACAAGAATTTTCACAGACATTTCTTTCTTTGAAAGGAACCGGAGTGGAAGATTTTTTAAAGAAATATCCTGAGTTTGACGGACGCGGTACAATTATTTTTATTCTCGATACCGGGGTTGATATGGGTATCGAAGGATTGACAAAGACATCCACAGGCGATGTGAAAGTTATCGATGTCCAAGATTTTACAGGTCAAGGGGATATCGATTTGGTCGAAGCAGAGATTGATGAAATTGACGATGTGAAATATTTTATAAGTGACGATGGAAAATACAAAGTTGCCGGAGTTGATAAACTTAATCTCAATACGGATGACGGCAATTTAATGATTGGGGCAATTGAGGAAAAGTTGTGGTTAAATTCAGGTTCTGGTGCAAGTGATGTAAACGGCAATAATAAACTTGATGATGTTTTTCATGTTTTGGTATTTAAAACTGGAAGCGACGATAACGCTTATTGGTCTGCATATATTGATACGGATGCCGACGACGATCTAAGTGATGAAAAACCTCTCCGTGATTATAAAATTAACTATGACACTTTTCAAATTCCAAATGAAATGGGATTACCAAATTTCACAATTGGTATAAATATTTTCCCGGAAGCAAAGAAAATATCCTTTCATTTCGATGACGGAGCTCACGGTACTCATTGTGCCGGTATTGCTGCAGGATATAGAATAGGGGATAACGATTTAAATGGTGTTGCGCCGGGTGCAAAGTTGATCAGCTGCAAATTAGGCAATAACAATTATTCCGGTGGATCAACTGTTTCAGAAAGTATGAAAAATGCATATTTATATGCTGCTAGAATTTCAAACGAAAGAAAAGAACCGTGCATAATAAATATGAGTTTTGGTGTCGGTTCCGAAATTGAAGGACACGCTGAAATTGAAAAATTTCTGCACAATTTAGCATTGGATAACCCTTACCTTTATATCTGTACCTCCAACGGCAATGAAGGACCAGGAATATCAACAAGCGGAATGCCGGCTTCCGAAAAAAATGTGTTTTCCTCCGGTGCCGTACTCACAAAAGAAGTAGGTGCTGATCTCTACGGTGCACAATTAGAAAGTGATAAAATACTTCATTTTTCATCGAGAGGCGGTGAGGTTTCTAAACCTGATGTTGTTTCACCGGGCGCAATGACTTCAACCGTGCCTACCTGGGAAACACGCGACCGTTATTGGGGCACAAGCATGGCGTCTCCATATACCGTTGGTGTTGTTTCACTTTTATTAAGTGCAGCTCAAGTTGAATTTCCGGATGTAAAAATACCGTCGTTTTTTCTTTATTCTGTAATTAGAGAAAGCGCCACTAAATTGGAAGGATATTCGCACCTTGATCAAGGGGGCGGATATATTAATGCATCCAACGCTTATGAGTTACTCAAAAAATATATTAAAGCCGGTGAAATTAAAAACTTCGAGACCTATTCAATTTCTGCGACCGCACCGAATATGCCAAACGGAACAGCACCAAATATTTATTTGAGAAATGGTTCATTCCTTACCGGTAAAGAAACATTGAGCTATACAATCAGCAGGGATAATTTTATTGGTTCAAATAAATTCTATCGTACTTATGAATTGGTGAGCGATCAGGATTGGCTGATCCCGATACAAAAAAAGACTTATCTTCGCGATGATCAGAATACTAACGTAAATGTTAAGTTCGACATTAATAAAATGAAACAACCCGGCTTGTACAACGGCAAAATCAAAGCTTATCGTGAAGGAGCAAGTAAGTTTCCTGAATTTGAAATGATGGCGACAGTTGTAATTCCCTACGAGTTTGATAAATCTAATAATTACAAATTGAAAGCTGAGGGTTCGCTGTCAGCACTAAATTTTGACCGCTATTACTTGAATATTACAAGTGGTTTTACATCAGTAAAAATCAGCTTAAAATCTGAAGCCGGTGAATATACCAACTGCAATTTCTATTTGCACGATCCTGATGGAAGAGAGGTTTATGCTTCGCGCGCGCTCAATTCGGAAGAGGAAGAAGATGAAATTAGCCATATAGAATATCATCTTAATCCCGGTATTTACGAATTAGTTGTGAACGGATATTTCCTCGCAAAAGACACTTCGAAATACAAATTAATGGTTGACGTTGACGGTATTGAACACGTAAGTGATCTCGAAGTTTCCAAAGAAGATAATTGCTTCACTCTCATCAATATTTTTGATGAAGTCAGAAGCTATTCCTTAAAAGGTGAAATACTCGGCTACGAATATGATGGTTTTGTTAATTTAGAGAATACCGATAGATACGAGTATAATTTCACTCTGAAGAAAGATGAAAAAAATAAAACATTCGAATTAGAATTGTGTAAAGAGGATTTTAATAAAATCACCGATTTTGCATTTATCATTTACGATAAAGAAGGGAAGGCTCTTGAGAGTGATGCTCTTGGTTATAGAAAGGGAACTCTGGAAATTGTGAATACCAGTCAAGAGGATAGCACCGAATACACGTTGGCGCTTCTCCCTGCCTTTGCAGCAACACCTTTTAATATGAAAATTAAATTAAATGAAAAAACAGAATTCAAAGAATTTTATCCTGTTAAACTTACTAATAATGGAAACAGCCGAATAAGCTTATACCCGTCAATAGAAGAAACAGTTTATTGTGAATTTAACAAACCGGAAAGCAATTATCCGAGCAATGCTAAATTCTTTGGCAAGATGCAATTTATATCAACAACTAGCAGAAATATAGAGTTGGAATTACCAATGTATTTTAAATTTTAAGGAGAAGTTTTATGAGTGAACACGAAGAAAAAACTTCAATAGCCGGACTGCCGCAAAACGCCTATACCGAACTTAAACCGGGTGAGGAATATGTTCCAATTATGTCTCCTCATAAAGATTACCCCGAAGTAAATGTCCGCTCGGTCTTATGGGGTTTAATAATGGCGGTGCTATTTTCGGCTGCCGCGGCTTATCTTGGATTAAAAATAGGTCAGGTTTTTGAAGCTGCAATTCCTATCGCTATTATTGCTGTGGGACTTTCGGCTTCAACTAAAAGAAAGAATGCGCTTGGAGAAAATGTGATTATCCAATCTATTGGTGCTACATCCGGGACTATTGTTGCTGGCGCCATATTTACTCTTCCTGCACTCTATATTTTAGGCTTGGACGATTATGTAGAGTTCTTTCAAATATTTATGGCATCACTGCTGGGCGGTTTTTTGGGAATATTTTTTCTAGTTCCTTTTAGAAAATATTTTGTGGCAGACATGCATGGTAAATTTCCTTTTCCTGAAGCAACTGCTACAACCGAAATTCTTGTAACCGGCGAAAAAGGAGGTAAACAAGCTTCCGTACTTATTATCAGCGGTTTGATCGGCGGTTTGTATGATTTTGTGATCGCTACATTCGGCTGGTGGAGTGAAGTTTTTAGTACCCGGGTTCTGGCTGTCGGTCAAACGCTTGCAGATAATACTAAGCTGGTTTTTAAATTAAATGTTTCGTCGGCAATTTTGGGTTTAGGATTTATTGTTGGCTTAAAATACACTGCAATTATTGCGGCGGGTTCCTTTGTTGCTTGGTTTGTGATAGTTCCGGTAGTGGCATTCCTTGGGGAGTATATTGCTGTCCCGATTGGAGCCAATGTTGAATTACTCATTCGCGATATGTCTGCCGAGCAGATCTTTTTTAATTATGTTCGCCAAATAGGCATTGGCGGTATTGCAATGGCAGGTATGATCGGAATTGTAAAATCATCCGGTATTATTAAAAAATCTTTTGTACTCGGTTATCAAGAAATATTCGGTTCAAAAGATTCTCAAAGCGATAAATTAAGAACACAGCGAGATATTCCAATGAGTTTTATTGTTGGCGGCATTACATTAACTGCTGTGGTAATATTTGTGTTTTTTCTTTTCGGTGTAGTTGCTAATCTGCTGCACGCAATTGTTGGATTGGTGATAGTTTTAATTATCTCTTTTTTATTTACTACCGTTGCGGCAACCGCAATCGCTATTGTCGGCACCAACCCGGTTTCGGGTATGACTTTGATGACTTTAATTCTTTCATCGGTTATTCTGGTGGCAGTCGGTTTATCCGGAGAAGCCGGAATGGTTTCAGCTTTGATTATAGGAGGTGTTGTTTGTACAGCACTGTCGCAGGCCGGAGCGTTCATTACTGATCTAAAAATAGGTTACTGGCTTGGTTCATCTCCCTATAAACAGGAGCGATGGAAATTTCTGGGTACGGTGGTTTCAGCTGCAACTGTTGCAGGAATTATTATGATATTAAATGAAACTTACGGATTTGTCGGTGAAGGAGCGCTTGTTGCGCCTCAGGCAAATGCAATGGCGGCAGTAATAGAGCCATTAATGTCCAATCAGCCGGCACCATGGATGCTTTATATTGCAGGCGCTTTCATGGCATTAATACTTACTATGATAAAAGTTCCTGCGCTGGCATTTGCGCTCGGTATGTATCTTCCGCTCGAATTGAATACACCTTTGCTTGCAGGCGGAATAATTGCTCATTTTGTTTCAACCAGAAGTAAAGATGAAGATTTGAATAAAGCACGAAGAGAGAGAGGAACGCTAATTGCTTCCGGATTTATTGCGGGAGGTGCACTGCTTGGTGTGATCTCCGCTATTTTACGTTATCTGGAATGTAATTGGGTAAACATGGAATGGTTTGAATCTCATTCGGCTGAAATGCTCGCATTAGTAATGTTCATGCTTATTGGTGCATAC
>JAENZU010000698.1 GCA_016841125.1 Melioribacter sp.
GTTTTCTTTTATTCTCCTCAACAAAAAAGAATTTTAGTATCAAACCTTATAGAAATTTGGAAAAGATGTTTCGATCGGACATAAATTATTTACTAAAATTTGGCAGTAAGTGTAGTGCGTCAATATAAATACTTTTCAATTTTTATCATCTGGCTCTATTTCGTCAAAATCGGCTTCAATTATATCTTCTTTACTTATTTCATCTTTCACTTTTGTCTCTTCGGGTTTAGCAGTTCTCTGTTCGCGCGGACTGCTAGGAGCCATCAAATACCTGAAGAAATATTTTACTGCTTTAAATAAAATATAAAAAAGAAGTAAGTAAACAATAAATTGTATCATTCGAGACCTCTGGACTCTGGGTTAAAATATTCTACCAATCCCCTGTCTTGCCTAAATATTTGTTTATAAAGTTCGTCAAAATCATTTTGATTTTTAATAAAATCAATTTCACTTGAATTTACTATCAGCAGCGGAGTTGTACTGTATTTAAAGAAAAAATTATTGTATGCTTCGCTTAATTCTTCGATGTAACTTGTTGTAATGTGCCGTTCAATTCTTCGGCTCCGTTTTTTGATATTATGCATAAGTCGGTCGACACTGGATTGGAGAAAAACAACAAGATCCGGTTTACGAATTTCACGTTCGAGGAACGGATAAATTGTTTCGTAAAGTTTTAATTCTTCTCCAAATAAATTCATATATGCAAAAATCTTATCCTTATCAAAAATATAATCTGATACAATATGTTCGGTAAAAAGTTCTTCCTGATTTAATTTTTGCTGAGCTTTGTAGCGGTTAACCAAAAAAAACATCTGAGTTTGAAACGCATAAGTTTTTCGGTCGAAATAAAATTTTTCAAGAAACGGATTATTTTCAAATTCTTCCGGAATCATTTTGGCATTAAGAGTTGCTGCAAGTTTCTGCGCAAGCGAGGTTTTACCCGCACCAATTACACCTTCAATTGCAATGTATTTTATTTCAGACAAAGTATTACTCCGGAATTATATCTTAAATTCAAATTTATTAATGATGAAGTTTTCATTTTTCGAAGGTATTAAATCTTTCAATTTTTTACCGGATTCCGGCAATAGTATATTAGGATTTATTTCTAAAATAGGAATATAAAAAAAATCTCGGTTCATTAAGTGTTTATGCGGAATAGTTAATTTTTCTTCATCTATCACAATGTCACCGAACAAAAGTATATCGATATCAATTTCTCTGGGTCCCCATTTAAATGAGTTTGTTCTCCCGACCTTTTTTTCAATATCTTTTAAAATATCCAGAAGCTTCAGCGCCTCTGCATTCGTTCTAACCGAAATAACCAAATTTAGAAAATTATTTTGATTCTCAAAGCCGAATGGTTTTGTTGCGTATAAAGAAGATGTTGATTGCAGGGCAATATTATTTTGCTGAATAATTTTATCGACCGCATCGCTTATATATTTTTCCCGATCCCCTTTATTGGAACCAAGACCGAGATAAACCTCATTCACCATTTTCTTTTATAACTTCAGCTTCAACATGGTCTAAAACACCGCCGATAGGAACACTGCTTTTTCTAACTCGCACCGCCAATTTTTTGATTGTCGGGTATTCTTTGATTAGTCCGTCTGCAATTACAGTTGCCAAAGTTTCAATCAAATAGTATTTATGCTCGTGCACTATTCTATTTATATATTGATAGACATCATGATAATTGATTGTCAAATTGAGATCATCGG
>JAENZU010000038.1 GCA_016841125.1 Melioribacter sp.
ATGGGAGAGGATTTCAATTATACAGAAGAATTTAATAAGCTCGACTTCAATGCATTGAAGAAAGATCTAAAAGATCTAATGACAGATTCCCAAGATTGGTGGCCGGCTGATTGGGGTCACTACGGTCCGCTCTTTATCAGAATGGCCTGGCACAGTACAGGTACGTACCGTGTTGCTGATGGACGCGGAGGAGGCGGAACCGGCAACCAGCGTTTTGCTCCTGTTAATAGCTGGCCCGACAATGTATCCCTCGATAAAGCGCGCCGATTGCTCTGGCCTATTAAACAAAAGTACGGTAAGAAAATATCTTGGGCAGACTTGATGGTCTTGACAGGAAATGTTGCTCTTGAATCGATGGGTTTCAAAACATTCGGTTTCGGCGGCGGACGTGTAGACATCTGGGAACCTGAAAAAGATATCAACTGGGGACCCGAGCATGAATGGCTTGCAGACGAACGTCACGATGACGATGGAAATCTCGAAGGTCGTCTCGCTGCAGATCACATGGGACTGATTTATGTAAATCCTGAAGGACCGAACGGAGAACCGGATCCAAAAAAATCAGCGAAATTCATTCGTCAATCATTCAAGCGTATGGCAATGAATGATGAAGAAACTGTTGCTCTTATTGCAGGCGGTCACACTTTCGGGAAAGTACATGGTGCCGGAACAGAAGACCATGTTGGAGCCGATCCGGAACAGGCATCAATTGAAATGCAGGGACTTGGCTGGGCAAGTACTCATGGCACAGGAAAAGGAGCCGACACTATTACCAGCGGATTGGAAGGTATCTGGACAAAAAAACCAATTGAATGGGATATGGGCTTTTTTGAAAATCTATTTGATTACGATTATGAATTGACAAAAAGTCCTGCCGGTAAATGGCAGTGGACTGCAAAAAACGAGGAAGCACAAAATACCATTCCCGATGCGCACGATCCGTCGAAGAAACATGCACCAATGATGCTCACAACAGATCTTGCGCTAAAAGAAGATCCTGCTTACGAAAAGATTTCAAGACGTTTTTATGAGAATCCCGATCAGTTTGCCGATGCATTTGCACGTGCCTGGTTCAAATTAACCCACCGTGATATGGGACCAATTGCCCGCTACCTCGGTCCTGAAGTCCCGAAAGAAGAATTAATCTGGCAAGATCCTATACCGGCTGTTGATCATGAATTGATTGATAAAAACGATATAGCCCAGTTAAAAAGTAAAATAATCGAATCGGGATTATCGGTATCGGAATTAGTATCAACAGCTTGGGCATCTGCATCAACCTTCCGGGGATCTGATTTCCGGGGCGGTGCTAATGGTGCGCGCATCCGACTTGAACCACAAAAAAATTGGGAAGTAAACAATCCGAAACAATTGGCAAAAGTATTGAAAACCCTTGAAGGTATTCAAAAAGAATTTAACGGTTCACAGTCCGGTAATAAACAAGTTTCACTCGCCGATTTAATAGTATTGGGCGGATGTGCCGCAATTGAAAAAGCAGCTAAGGATGCAGGTCATGATGTTAAAGTACCTTTTACACCCGGACGTGCTGATGCATCAGCAGAACAAACAGATGTTGAAGGGTTTGCTCACCTAGAGCCGCGCGCAGACGGATTCCGTAATTACAAGAATGAAAAATTCGATGTTCCAACTGAAGAAATGCTGGTAGATAAAGCACAGCTTTTAACGCTTACAACTCCTGAGATGACGGTTCTTCTAGGAGGTATGCGAGTACTTAATACAAATTACGACGGCTCTAAACACGGAGTCTTTACCAATAAACCCCAGCAACTCACAAACGATTTCTTCTTAAACTTGTTAGATACAAACACAACTTGGAAAGCGGCTTCTGAAAAAGAAGAGTTGTTTGAAGGTCGCGACAGAAAGACGGGAAATGTAAAATGGACCGGCACTCGAACCGATCTTGTTTTCGGTTCAAACTCTGAGCTGAGAGCACTTGCCGAAGTTTACGGTAGTTCAGATTCCGGTGAGAAGTTCGTTAAAGACTTTGTTAAAGCGTGGAACAAGGTTATGAACCTCGACCGCTTCGATTTGAAATAATTTTAGTGTAAAAGTTGGTTATAATAGGCAGTCCGGCAGCGGGCTGCCTTTTTTAATGCCCTCAAATAAATTATAAATATTAAAATCTTGTGAGGATGATTTTGAATAAATCTCAAAATGCTTATAACTGAGCCAAAAAGAGACACATATCCTCAAAATGAGATTTTGTGTATCAAAATTGTTTGATTATTCCTCAAATTAGACAGTTTAAGTTTGGAATAATAATTGTTTAAGTACTCTGCATCTATAAATAAGGTTCATCTAAAACCGTACACAAATTTTATCTAACTTCTAAAAAACATATCCGTAGGTCCATTGTTGATTTATTTATAGAGCCAAATTTTTTTTAAAATTACGAGGAGTTAAAATGAAGAAATTGTTTTTGCCATTATTTTTTACATTACTCTTAGCCTTTGCTATTGTTGGATGTAAAGAATCACCAAATTTAACCGATCCGGAAAACAATTTAAATTCGGTTAATAAAGGCGGAACTGAAACATTGGGTGATCCCGGAATTACCATTGCACAAGGCTCAGGATACATCGTTGCCGGAACCGGATTACGAAATCAACCCGGAGCTATTGATTTAAGCGGAATACCCAATGGCGCAACCGTAAAACAAGTTTTACTCTATTGGAGCGGCGGATTTGATATTAATGTACATTCAAATGGTGATAATACTATTGAAGTGGGCGGAAAAACTTTTATGGGTGAATCAATCGGCGGACCGACTCACTTTTTTAACCTCGGTTCAAAGCAAGTCTATTTCGAAACATTCAGATTAGACATCACAAGTGAGTTTGACTGGAATAGCACCCCAAATCTATTAGTTCAAGGAATGGATAACGGAGCTCTTGACCCGAACAGTGAGCCAAATGAAAATGACGGCGCCGGTGTTCTTGTAATTTATGACGACGGCTCTCCGGCGACAATTCAGTTAGTGGACGGACAAGACTTGGTTTACTGGAACTTCGAAGGTGATTTGAAGGAAACAAAAGAGCAAACATTCACTTTTCCTGCTTCAGATAAAAACAGAACCGCTCACTTAGGTTTCCTTGTAGCTTCTTGCGGCGTGGATAGACCAAATGTTGTAAGAGTAAAATTAAATGGTTATCTAATGCCGGATTTCCCGAATATTTTCAACAGTAAGGACGGCGGTGATTTTGATTCTCCTAAATTGACTATAAATATCCCTCCGGATGTTTCAAGTTTGAGCGTGCAGCTTTTTTCTGAAGATCCCAACGACCCTAACCCTACAGGTAAAGGTCCTGCGTCTTTGAACTGGATGACCGCTGCTCTTTCAATTGGTGAAGAGTGCGCACCTTGCGACGGCAAAATCACTCAATTAACACTTCGTAATGACGGCGATGCTGCCAACATTGAAGTGATACAAAAGAAACCTGAAACAAGTGTCCATAATGCTTACGTTCCAGCCGGCGGTGAATTTTCATTTATAGGAGTTGATAAAAAAGGAACTCTAAGTACAGAAATTTCAATCTATAGAGAAGGAGTTCTTGATCAAAAAATCCACACAAGCTGTTCACAAGATATTTTTATTGGAAGTGTTTTCGGTAATTATACAGTGATTGATGGTTACAGCAGAAACGGAGGTAAGCTCTGTTCAACGACTTCCGGAAGCGGCGGAGGCAGTGACTGCGATGTTGTTTCCGAAAAATATAAGATTGATAAGAAAAAACTCGAATGGGAAATTAAAAATATTGGCGATGAAACTGTAACCATTAATACTATTTTCATTCTGTGGCCGGAAGGCAATAGCTTAAAAAAGATTGAATTCAACAAGAAAATTTATGACCAAGTTGAAAGCTGGATTTCATCTGGAATAACAATAACTCAATTTACCGGTAATGAAAAAGACCGCGAACTAAAGAAAAACAAAAAGGAAACACTCAAATTTGAATTCACCGAAAATGCTGCCGAAGGTCCTTACCAAATTAAGGTTGTATTTAAGGAAGGCTGCGAATTAGTTCTTGATATTCCTGCAGGCGGAAATGGGGGCGGCACTGTCTGCGACAGCAAAATAACACAAACATTACTGAAATATACAGGTCCTAGTATTCCTGGCCCGGTTAAAATTAAATTTGAAGGTTCCAGTGGCGGACAGGAAATTTATCAATATGGAGATGACGGTCTTCCAAGCGGAACAGAACTAGATGGCGGAGATGGATACACAGTCTCGGCATTACCGGGAGATTTTGGTTCAAAATTCTATGTCTATATTGATTTTGGGAATGGTTATGTACTTAATGAAGTTCATCACACAAGCTGTTCTGTAGAGTATGTTGCAGGAGCGCCTGCACCTTTAAATGAACCGAAAGGCGCACCGTCACAAAACTGGTGGGTAGTAGATTTTCTGGATAAAAATTAACAGCAGTTACCCATATTCTTCTCAACAAAGCCTCGAAAATTTTTCGGGGCTTTTTGCTTTACATCACCTCGTCATCAATGTAAACTCTTTATCCCAGATTGTTCATTAGGGAAGTTTATCAATAACGTAAAAGCAACATAACTTGTCAAATAATAAGTATGTAATCCCGACATAGATTTTCTTGGGCTTGAAAGATTTTCTTATAGTTACTTTGTAGTCAAGCCCTTAGAAAATATTAGTCGATTTGTCATTAGTGTTTTTCTAATGACAAATTTGGGATAAATTATATTTCAGCTTCTAATTTACTTTCCGAATTTTCTCATCCAATCATCAACTTTGGACTGTAAGCCGTCCTTTATCGGAATTCCGGAATCCTCAGTTTCGTTTATTGCCAAAGGGTTTTTGCATTTCAAAAATTCTTTCATCCCCACATTATTAGCCCAATAATAGATTCCCCAGTTTTCCAAATTCCACTTTATCGAATATGGGTTAAATTCATAATCGATATAGAATAGTTTATCGCTGTTTATCACAAAATTATTTGGGAAGTAATCGATGTTGATACTATTTATCTTTGCAAGCTTTGACATTTGAAATAATTGAGCAATTCTCGTGTCGGATATATTATTCTCGGCAATTATATCCATTGCAGTTTTGCCTTCAATATACTGTTTAATCAGATAATTCTCCTCTGTATTAAATTCAAATAATTGCGGAAGAGGGAAACCGAATTTTCTCAGTTTATAATACGCTCCAACTTCCAGGATCACTTTGTTCACATCACCGAATGAATAATAGGGACAAGGCTCATAGTGCATGATCTTTAATACATATTTTTCTCTTTCAATTTCAGCCAAGTAAGAGTAACCCGATTTTCCTTTACCGAGAAACTTTATTATCCGCGCTTTACCTTTACGGGTAAATACTTCCTTTTCAACTATAAATTTTTCGTTAATCAAAAAATAGACCTTTATTTACTTCGGATGAGTACAAATATAAAATTATGCAATTAGTGTAAGTAAGACGAATTAATTAGAAAAAAAGTTTTTTAGGAGTGATAACAGAGTAGTCATGATTAGGGTAAGGAATCAACATTTAAGTTATGAACTTAAAAGCTCCTACGACCACATAGAATATGAGAGTAAACGCTAAAAAGTGTTAAAAAACCAAAGTTGATTTGACGGTTGTTACAAAAATGTAAAGATTAACAACCATCAAAAAAAGTGCGGGAAGTGAAAGCAAAAAACTATCTTTAATTTTTATGCGGATCGCAAAACCGAGAAGCATTAAAATTGCCAAACCGCCGGATGCCACTAAAAGAACCGGATAATAGAGTAAACCGACAATCAATCCTGCTGCACCGCTCAGTTCAAGAAAACCTACTAATCCCGCAAACTCTTTTAATCTAAACCTTTCGAACTCTTTCAACATTCGATTTGAGAAAAAGATCATTATCCCATAAGTCATAAATGTGACCGCCGAAAAGGAGATTATTAAAATATCAATTGCACTGAACAAGACCATAAGATTACTAAACCAACGCCACTGTTAATGAAAGAAGTAATAAAGTAAATGAGGGGATAGACTTAACTAAAGGGTCGCTTACTTTGATGTGCATCAGCATTGCACCGAGCATTAAAATTGAAATTCCTATTGCTGCGGGCATTACGGCAGCCGGATACCAAATACCGATAATAAGTAGTAAAGCGAAGAGTAGTTTAAGAGAACCGACAACTCCCACAAACCACTCGGGCAATCCGTAAACTTTAAACTCTTCTTTCATATTTCGGGCATCACCGCCGCGCCAGCTTGAATTTTTGCCGTAACGCAGCAGCCACACATTAAAGATCGAAAGTGCAATAAGCACTTGTAATATTGTGATTAAGATCTCCATACCTAAACTCCGTGAATACATTATCATAAAAATGTTTTACAAGATTATAACAAAATAGTCAGGTAATTGGTTCTTAACTCTTTTTTCTCAAATTCCGCACACAATATTTGATGATCCAAAAGGTTCCTTTGGAAGTATTATCAGATTTCCATTTAACAATTATTTCTTGTTGCTTAAAAAAATATAATATTTTATTTTCATTCCCACATTCACAATAATGCGACATATTGTCTTGATATGTTCTGAATTCGTATAGTTGCATTATTCACAATTTGATGAATCAAAAATTATCTAAAATGAAGTTTTACGAAAAGGAAATTAAGCGAATTAGAAAAGTCTGTTTCTCAAATGATAAACAGATAAAGAATGTGATCGCAATACGAAATTTTATCGATACTAACTTTGATACAGCTCTAAATTTGGACTTGCTGTCACATATTCGATCTGTTTCGAAATACCACTTGCTTCGCTTGTTCAAGAAGTATTACGGACTGACACCAAGAAAATACTTGATCGATAAACGAATTGAAAAATCTAAAGAACATCTAAAAAACGGGATGACGGTAACAGAAACTTGTTTTGCTGTTGGATTTAACAGCTTGGGGTCATTCAGCACATTATTCAAAAATAAAACGGGAAAGTCACCCGTAGAGTTTAAAAAGAGCAACTTTCAAGAAACAGCCATTAATCTGATTTAATATTTTGTACGCAACTATCATAAAAGGTGAACAATGAAAGTAACACTAATTAGTATTCCGGTTCGAGATCAAGAAAAAGCGTTAAAATTTTATACAGAAAAATTAGGTTTCATTAAAAAAATTGATATGCCTTTGGATGGCGGAAATCGGTGGCTGACACTGGTTTCTAAAGAAGCACAAGACGGACCGGAAATCTTGCTGGAACCTGCCCCCCTCCATTTTGAGCCATCTAAGGTTTATCAGGATGCATTAATGGAAGCAGGCATTCCCTACACTCAATTTGATGTTGATAATGTTGAAGAGGAATATGAAAGACTTTTAAAACTCGGAGTTGAATTTAGCGTAAAACCAACGGAAATGGGAACTGTTAAATTTGCAGTCTTTAACGACACCTGCGGAAATAATATTCAAATAGTTGAGAATTTATAAACTAAAAAACCTGGAAAATGAAAATAATTACAGTAATACTATTTTTAGCCTTACTCACATTCAGTTGTTCAGATTTTAAAAACAAAAGCGAATCCGATGAAGAACTGAATGCATTACGAACGGAACTTGATAGTTTAAAGAATTTGATGACCGAAATGCCGGCTGATGCGAAAGGACAAATCATAACGTTTTTGACATTTCAGGATAATAATGCAGAAAATGCAATGAATTTTTATGTGGAACTGTTCGATAATTCCAATATCATCAATGTGAAGCGATGGGGAAAAGAAGGTCCTGTTGAAGAAGGAAAAATAATGCAGGCAACATTTAATATAAACGGAAGCCTGTTTATGTGCAGTGATAGTCCGCCTGTTCACGATTGGAATTTTACCCCCGCTGTTTCAAATTACATTGAATGTGAAAATGAAAACGAACTTGACAGACTATTTTCAGAACTATCTGAAAATGGTGATGTGGCAATGCCTTTGGGTAATTATGGTTTCAGCCAAAAATTCGGCTGGGTAGTTGACCAATTCGGCGTTTCATGGCAATTGAACTTGCAATAAAAAAAGAACTGCGCCAACATTGCCTTTATATAACGCAGGCGAAAGTTTTGATAGGAAAGTGATTACATTAAAAAAATATCGTTAAACAAACGATGAAGTGACTTGAAATTCCGCACTATGTATAGAAGAGACCGTTAGATGTTAGTCAAACTTAGTTAAGTACAACTAAAACAAATTAGCACATAACTGAGATTAATTATGGAGAAAAGTTTTGAAGGATCAAATATAAAAGGTAAAGACAACTTTATCCGGTTGGGTGGTTTAGCCCTAATTGCCGGACTTTTAATTCACGTCATTCTGAATAGTGTGTTAAAAGTTATGCCACCTGTGGACCCAACTTCGTCTCAACTAAAAGACTATTTGCTCAGTGAGGCTGAGACTTGGGGTATTGTCCACGGATTCAGGTACATAGCATTTGTTTGCGTTGTGTTGTTTGCCGCAGCACTGTTTTCGAGGACCTGCTTAACTAACAAATCTAAAGCAATAGGCTGGGGAATAGTTGGTCTGCTTGGCGCAGCTATTTGGGTCACGAATGGAATTATAACTAATGGAGTTGAAATAATTGTATTTCATGACATTGAATTCCTTTCAACGCGACCAGATCTTTTTTCACTCCTCTATCGGCTTACGCGTGTATTATTTACTGCTGAATTAGTGACCTGGTCAATAGTTATATTCGGGTTCTGCTTAGCTGGATTACAATCGAAATCAATACCGAAATGGCTAATTGTACTTGGGTTGTTACAATCGTTAACCGGAATATTTACCGGCGGTTTTATTGTCTCGGTTATCAAAGGAGGTTGGGCAATCATCTTTGCAGATGTTGCTGCAATTGTTGGCCTTGCATGGTTCATCTGTATGGGCATATTTATGTTAATACGCGGAAGCCAACAGAAACCACTTGCCTCTAAATGATAAAGCACAAAACTTTAACAATGTATATGCAAAATAGGCAAAATAGTAGTAAATTCAAGGGTTGTAGTCCGCTTCAAAATCGTAAAGGTTCGACAAGTCTGAAGCCCGCAATCGCCTACTTTGCATATACGTCAACGTTGTAAACAATTAAATGAACTAGTCATGGATGAACAAAAGAAAACCAAGTTATTCCCCAAAGCACATTTCTGGTTATTGATACCTTTCGTTTTAACCTGGGCTGGCTTCTATCTATCCTATTGGAGTAAGTTTGATGAAGCTCCATTTCGCCAACATGTCCACGGTCTTACAGCAACAGCTTGGTATATACTTGTAATCCTTCAGCCATGGTTGATTCACAATAGACCAGCTAAATATCACAGAAAACTAGGTATAATTGGTATTCTTCTGGCAGGTGGTGTTGTTGGTTCAGCACTCCAGGTAATGCCCTATCAAGTGGTCAACGAATTTCTTTCAGACGTCCTTAAGTATGGATTTTCCTTCGGCGACTTATGTGCGCTCACAGGTTTTAGTTTGTGTGTTATCTATGGAATTTGGAACGTTAAAGAGACGAGCAAACATGCTAGATGGCTAATTTCAACCGTATTTTGGATATTGTTGCCCGCAACGGCGCGATTAGTGTATTTTCCACTTCTAATCTCTTATGAAGGAAATCCACCTTTAACTTATTTGGACTCTATTTATATATGTCTCATTGTGACCACAATTATCCCACTGTCCATTATGATATTTTTGGATTACAGGAAAGAAAAAAAAGTTTATAAATCCTATCTATTTACGCTAATAGGCGTGTCATTTTACTCCCTAGCTATAGCACCAATGGGAAAATGGCAATGGTGGATTAATCTATGTGATCAAATTATAGGAAAAGGCATGTAAAATAATTGGCTACAGCATTGGCTATAATTCATTGTGACTTGCTTGCTAAATTTAAAACTATTAGCCGTTAACATGGTGGATTTCATACGGACAATTTCCGTTGGAAATTACCCATAACGAAATCATAGCTCAGACCGTTCATAATAAACCCAAAGTCAAAAACCAATCCGCACAACCAAAATCATAATAATTTTTAAACTTTTTACTTGTTAGATCACCGTAAATAAATTTTGCAAATTCCTTGTTTCTTAAAAAGAGATGGCATATCTTCTCAATCATTTTTTCCCTTCAGTTTAACAATTTTCATTAGGCATACAGATTTTTTGAAGTGTTGAGCTTCAACACTACCCGCCTTTAACAAAATGAATAAAAATAGGATATAATATCTTTCAAGCAAGAAGTTTGAATTAACTGCGTAAAGTTGATGTTAGCATTAAATAAATTTTTAGAACTCACGAGCTTTGAAAAATATGCGAAATTTTAAAATTCCTCACGTCTTCATTTTTCTTTTCTATATTATAATATTCTGTGCCGTACTCACTTATTTCATACCAAGCGGAAGTTATGAACGGACCACCAAAGAATATGACGGGGGAACACAAACCGTTGTAGTTCCGAATAGTTATGAGCAGATGCCCAAACATTATTCTGTAAAGGATGTGATAGTAGGCGAAGAAATAGAAGGTAAGTCAACCCCGGTTTCTTTGCTTGGGATACTGGCTGCAATTCCAAAGGGTTTAGGTGATTCGGCTGTGCTGGTATTTTACGTTTTCATTATCGGCGCTGTTATCACATTAATTCAATTCACGGGCACCTTCAATGCATTCCTATTCGGATTAATTGCGAGATTCCGAAAGAAGCCGAAACAGCTTCTGTTTCTAATTTATATGACACTCTTTACCGGCTCTTCATTTATGGGCATTGGATCGGAAACCATTGCCTTGATCCCTGTCTTTCTTTTCTTATCCAAGCAGTTGGGCTACGATAGATTATTTGGTCTCGGCTTGTTAAATATACCCATTCTATTAGGCTGGACCTCCGGTGTAACTAATCCGTTCACAGTTCAGATTGCCCAAATTATTGCCGAGCTGCCGATTGGCTCCGGAATGGGATTACGTCTTCTATTATTCGCAGCTTTAGCAGCCGCCGGATTTTATTTCCTTATGAGATATGGAGATAAAGTAAAGAAAGATCCCTCCAAAAGCTTAATGACCGGCGACACTTTTGATATAGATGAATTCGGGTCGTTCGAGGAGGTTAAATTAAAAAGGAAGCATGTATATATTCTCGTGTTTTTTGTGTTGTCGTATGCTGCAGTGCTTTATGCCGTTCAAACTATTGGCTGGGGACTGATCGAAATGAGTGCAGCTTTCATCGGCATTACAATAATTATAACAAAATTAGCGGGAATGACAGGTGATGAATCGATGGCGGCATTCACCAAAGGTCTGGAAATTATGATCATTCCGGCTCTGGTAGTCGGTGTGGCACGCGGTATATCTGTGGTGCTTCAAGAAGGTATGATTATCGATACCTTAATACATCATGCAAGTGTTGTGCTTATGTCATTGCCGAAAATTGTTGCCGCCGAAGGGATGCTGGTATTTCAATCCACTCTTAACTTTTTTATACCCTCTGCCTCCGGTCAAGCCTTAGTTTCAATGCCGCTGCTGACTCCGATGTCAGACTTATTGGGAATTTCACGCCAAACTACGGTACTTGCATTCATTTTAGGCGACGGACTATCAAATCTTATTATTCCTACCAATGGAGTGCTGATGGCAATGCTGGGATTAGCCAAAATTCCATTCGAAAAATGGTTTAGATTTGTATTACCAATATTCATTGTAAGTATATTTATAGCAGTAGCATTTATTGCTTTCGCTGTTACCATAAATTATTAGCAGATAAACTCGGTTGATTTTAATCTCTAATTTAATAATTAGAATTTGTATACTCATGCAAAATAATGAAAGCATAGCAATGGCTATAAGGAATTCATCAGAAATTGCTTATAATCGAATTATAAAAAAATGAGGGATTGAGAAAGCATATAATAATGAACAGAATCAATTGAAAAAGTAAAAGTGAATTTACTAGAGTAACTGTTTTATTTGATCATACTTCTTCTATATGATTACGTGAACTTACCTTTTTTACTTCCTTTAAAGTAATCACAATTTGCTATGAGCTTTTAACCAATCAGAAGCAAATTTTTCATTTGTAAATATTTTAAATTGGTATCCGGCATTTATCATCACAGTTTCCAAAAAATCTGCGGATTTATCGTTGGCTTCTTTTAGAAGTGCAATTCTCCAAGAACGAGATAATCCAGACAATTCGGCGCTTTTATAAGCATAGAAATATTTGTCAACAATACTCGATGCACTTTTAGTATTTCGGATATCTATAACAACTCTAGATAATTTAAGTTTGCTCCCAAGTGAGGAAAAGGATGATGTAAAAGATACTGCTAAATTCAGTGTAACGGGAGTCCATACTTGAATTATGATATGTTTGCGATTATGATTTAAATTAATATTATATTCTTTCATAGCAAATAAATATATATTTATTTCTAATACTAAATTCTGGTACTAAATAAATAACGTATTTCAGTTATAATTTATTTTTAAATGACTTAATATTGCTGTCATTAATAAAAGAAAGGCAGAATATTTTCTGCCTTTCTTAAATTTTAGCTTAAACAGCAATGGATTTTATTAAAGGTGATTCCGGAAAATCAACATCCACTTCTAATGCGTTATTAAAATAATTTGTGAATATATTTAATGCTGTGTGGGCAATTATTTCTGTAATCTCAGCATCTGTAAATCCTGCAGCTCTGACTGCATCAATGTCTTGAAGACTTACACTACCCTTTTTTTCTACTAATATTTGGGCAAATTTTAACGCGGCCTCTTCCTTTGCAATTGAAGAATTTCCTTCCTTTGCGGCTTCAACTGATTGTTTGTCTATACCTATCAATTGTTCCCCAATAAATGAGTGTGCTGCATTGCAGTATTCACATGCATTAATATTTGCTACGGTAAGTGCAATTAATTCCCCTAGTCTATTCCCAATCGAGCTTTTCCCGAGATCATCGTTAAAACTTAAGTAGGCATTAAGGACTGAGGGAGAATTCCCCATAGTCTTCATCATATTCGGTACCATTCCCAATTTTGAATGAATTGTATCGAATAATTCTTTCGATTTACCTGTAGTGGTTTCTGGGTTTAAAGCTTTTATTCGTTGCATCACATTACCTTTTTTTTATTTTAAAATGAATTACTAATTATATGTCTTTTTAAGTTTTTTCCAATTGATATCGGCTTTTTTCACCAGATTATCGTGATCGCCAGCTTCCAGCCAGCGCTGCTTTGCATCAAGCTCCAGGTTATAAAGGAATAAGTAATATGTACCATCCTTTGCGATAAACTTGTTTGGATCCGGTCTGAATTTAGCACCTCTATAAATCCCAAATGCACAGTAACCACCATAAGGAGGCAAATATTTCTCAGGATTATTATCAAACTTTGATTTTTGTTCGCTTGATGTGAAGTAAAAAATAATATTATCATGTTCAGATTTAAACTCACGTAAACCCTTTTGAGCTAAACCCAGATCAGCATAAGATACGGGGCTGTAACCTTGCAGGGCGATACTGCTGTTATCAACGTCATATGCTTTTTTGTCCTGTGCGAATGCCATACTTGTTAATAAAAGCAACGATAGAATTGTGTTAATTAATGTTTGTTTCATTTTACTGCTCCTTTATTTTGTTATTGATATATGTTGTTTGAAGATATCTTCGCGAAATTTTTCATTTGTTATTCATACAAAGGGTGACTAATTAATTTTTCATTATTGTTTTTGAGTGTCATCATCATTTGTACTTTCTTTGTTTTTCTAAAATTGGGATATCATTAGCACTCATGTCCCGGTATGCCATTAAACCTTCATCATTAAATGACCAATGTTCATTTCCGTGGGTCCTATACCATTGACCAGTGTCGGCGTCTCTCCATTCATATTCAAATCTTACAGAGATTCTGTTGTCTGTGTATGCCCATAATTCTTTTCTTAAACGGTAATCCAGTTCTTTAGACCATTTTTGTTTTAAGAAATCTTTAATAGCATCTCGGCCAGTGAAAAATTCTTCCCTGTTTCTCCATTGTGAATCTTCTGTATAAGCTAAAGCAACAACCTCAGGGTTTTT